>NZ_JVJI01000115.1:0-22785 GCF_001072665.1 Streptococcus pseudopneumoniae
ATAAGAAAATAAATCTGAAACATTAAATTTAAGGTAGTCGCTGGTCAGTATAGTCTGTTCTGGTTGGCGACTCCATTGTTAAAGAGTATAAAGACTTTAGATTTTATGAATATTAAAAATAGGAACAGTCAATTGAACTGCTCCTATTTTTCTGCTAAATATATTGTAGTTTTCTTATATGTATAATGATAGATTAGCGGATTCTCATCTACGGTACTTACTTCAAATATGAAGAAGTGATCGCGGTTATCTCTGGACTTTTCCTTATTGAGGACAAAGTAATTCTTACGTGAAGTCGCCATTGTTTTTAGGATATCATCAGTTAGGAAGGTCAATGGAATATTCATGTTAGAGTAGCGGTAGAAGTCACGTTCAAAATCTTGGTAGCTCTCGCTATAATAGTCCATTTGTAGGTGATTACGCTGAAACTCAAGCTGATTCATAGAGCACCTCCTCGACAAGTTCAATACTAATAATGTCTTTTAATTTCAAATTGATGTGACCTGTTGTAGTTTTTATCAAAATGAAATCTTTGGTCAGACTTGGTATTGTTCCAGTGTAGGAAACACGCTTGTTTTTTTCAATCACTTGAATGCGTGTGCGTAGCTGCCCGGCGTATACTTGACTGAGGAGTAATAATTTCTTCTCTAGTGATAAGTCAGACATGTACGTTACTTTGTTTGTATCATCAGAGAGTGCTGATGCATGTTCAGATAGGAAAAAGCCCATCCATTTTTGCATCTTTGTATCCTGGTACTCTCTTGCTGATTGAAATGGTAAATATGAACGGTCAATCATATCAAATCCTTTCTATGCAGAGGCAAGGGTATTTTTATCAAATTGAATCGTAAAACCTTGAATTCCCCCACCTGTGTAACATTCTTTAAAGCGATTGATTACCTCAGTATAGATTATCACAGATGAGCTTGTTGGCTTAATGCTAAATGTAAATTCCAATGGTAATCGGTTTTCAGATTTAGCATGTACTAGTCGTATCGATATTTCAGTTGTTTTGAGTTTTCTCTGACGAAGTTTTGAAGTTGCTGTTTCAACGATTCCATGTAAAAATCTTTCAAGCATTTCAATATCATTACATCCTTTGCTACGGATTTCTGAAAATTGTACTGTATTTTTTTCTTGTTTCATTTTAATCCCTCCAATCCACCCGCGGAATGACCACCGATAAGTTTACTGCGTTCAATATTTCTGGAACCTTCAGTTAGGACGGTTCCTTTTTGTATGGCTAAAAAACCAAACTGTTCTCTGACAACATCAATAGCTGTCTGAAGTCTATTATCTTTTTCAATTTGTTCTACATCATCAAAGAGTGATAGTAGAGTATAGCTTTCATCTACGAAGCCACTATAAGATACACCAATTTGTCTCACTGCACCAGAGGTGTATTTTTTCGGAATAATACAAGTACATGACTCACCATTGTTTTGGGGAGATTTGCGGGTTCAATTTTATTCTGAGCATTTATAGATTTTTTCATCTCAGTCCTAGAATAGCCAATATGAATAGAAACGACAGTAGTCAATACTAGGGCTACTGTTCCGTTCCACAGTATCATTTAAAAATCATTTTCACACCCTTTCGTCTATTAGTATAGAAGAAAGCTCTCAGCACACAATATCCACTTGTAGTTTATAATAACTATCTCCTCCTTTACACTTTAATTCAAATCTTTATTAAAAAATATTTCATCTTATTTAACAAGAAACCATATTTATATAACAACATAAAATACACTAAGTTATTTTATTGAACATATATCGTACTTTATCTATCCGACTATTTGGACGACGGGGCTGGCAAACAGGTTCACCGGTAGTAACATGGTACCCTTTTAACTCTGTTAAACAAACACTACGTCCATTTGTAAAGAAAGTTAAATCACTACGATATTCTTGAATACACCGAGCAGGGATTTCTCCACTAAGAATGACCTCATTATTTTTCAATTGAGTGTCTACGATGTTCGCACAATATTTAGGAGCATCGGTGTATGCTCGTGAAAGATATTCCTGTGGCGCATAAATTTTAAAACTAAGATATGGCTCTAACAATTCTGTTCCAGCTTTTTTTAAGACTTGTTCCAATACAATAGGAGCAAGCATCCGAAAATCTGCTGGGGTACTAACAGGGCTATAGTATAAGCCATACTTAAAACAGATTTTACAGTCCGTCACATTCCAACCATACAATCCTTGTTCACAGCCATAGCGTATCCCTTCCATAACTGCATTTTGAAATGATTGATTTAAGTATCCAAGAGAAACCGAGCTCTCATACTGCATTCCACTTCCCAACGGAAGCGGTGATACAGATAAACCAATGGAAGCCCAGAAAGGATTCGGTGGAACTTCGATGTGAATGGTATACTCTGCTTTTTTTAACGGTCTTTCCATATAAATGACTGTAGGCTCTTTTATTTCTATCTCCACATGATACTTTTCTTGCAGCAGAGCACAAGTCACTTCCATTTGTACTTTCCCTAAGAAAGAAAGTATGATTTCATGTGTCGCAGAATCCACATAATATCGCAGAAGCGGGTCACTGTCGGAGATTTCTAAAAGTGCATCAAGTAACATTTCCCTTTGTTGAGGTTTGCTCGGTTCAACAGTCGTTTGCAGCAGAGGGAGGGGATTTTCAATTCTCTCTCTCTGTGGCAATAGCTTTGTATCTCCAAGAACACTATTTAACTTCAAAAACTCATTCTGCAAAATAACAATTTCCCCGGAATAAGCCTTATCGATTTTACATAATTCACCATTTATTGAAGTATACATTTCTGTAATTTTTATTTTTTCCTTTTCCGATATTCTAACCGAATCTCGCAAATGCAGTACGCCACTATAAAGACGTATATATGCAAGACGCTGTCTTTTTTCCGAATACTCAATTTTGAAAACTTTTCCGCAAAGTTCAGACTGATCTCGATGTGTTGATGAATAAAATTTATTCGTAATCACTTCTATAAGGTTATCAATCCCTATATTGTTTTTTGCACTTCCGTGATAAACAGGGAACAGGGAACAATTATGAAATCTTATGCTTTCCTCTTGTTCGAGTTCCAATGCTTCTAATGATTTACCGGACATATATTTCTCTAAAAGGTCATCGTTTCCCTCTATTACCGTATCCCATTGTTCAGATTCGGTAAAGTTCGTCACACACATATTAGGATACAGTTCTACCTTCTGTTTGATTACAATTTCGGCAGAAAGTTTCTCTTTAATATCCTGATAAACCGTTGATAAATCAATTCCATTTTGGTCAATCTTATTGATAAAAAAGATTGTGGGAATCCCCATTTTCCTAAGTGCATGAAATAATATACGAGTTTGTGCTTGTACGCCATCTTTTGCAGAAATCAGTAGAATTGCCCCATCTAAAACTGATAATGAACGATATACTTCTGCTAAGAAATCCATATGTCCTGGCGTGTCTATGATGTTCACCTTCGTATTTTCCCACTGAAAAGAGGTTATTCCTGTCTGAATTGTAATTCCTCTCTGACGTTCTAAAAGCGTATTATCCGTCCTCGTTGTACCTTTGTCCACGCTTCCTAATTCTGTAATCGCTCCACTGTTATATAATAAGCTTTCTGTTAAGGTAGTTTTTCCCGCATCAACATGAGCTAAAACTCCAATATTAATAATTTTCATGTGATTTTCCTCCATTCAAAAGCCCAAAAGGGCATAAAAATCCCAGTGATAAATACTCTTATCACTGGGATTTTTATGCATAACCATAGGCATACAAAGCATACAGATATTCTCTGGATACTTTAGAATCACATGATAAAGGTATTCTTAAACTGGGTACAAAAAACTAAGCCCTCCTAAAAAAGGACATCCAATTATTTGTTCCCACTATCAAATTGACAGTTTATTTAAGAATACCTTGCCGCATATTTATTAACTCCTTTTAAATAGATACTTAAATAATAGCACGTAAGAGCATATTTGTCAAGGAATCTCCAATTTTTTATCAAAGAGAGTACGTGATTACAAAATAGCTGTAATAATGTACCAATATTTGTTATTCTATAATCTTCCAATTACTCCCGTTCTTTTCAAGTACCAAATCAAATTGAGATACCTGCGTTGCTTTGGTCTGCTGGTCGATATACTCCACTGTCAGCGATACCGTGACTTGATTATCCTTACGATTGTGAATAGGATTTACCAGTTCTTGAAAGATGTACTCTTTTCCGATTGGTTTTAATATCCCGTCATTCACATAGTAGGAAAGTTCACTGGCTGTCGCTGTAGGATAGAGCTTGAAGAACGTCGTTAAAAACTCATTGATTTCATTGGTTGTAATGGAATCAACCGTCCCCTCACTTTCAATGGCTTTTGGTTTATAACTTGATTTCTTAGGTATGTTGGTAATGGTCGGATTCTTAACCAGTACCATATTTCCAGAACCATCTACATAGACACTCACTATATAAGCAGAGTGGACGGTCTTTGTATTTTCTCCCTCTGTAATGAGCTGGTCTACACTGTAGGTTACATTAAACTCATTGTCGCCAGTTGGCTCTACCGTCCATATCTGAAATCCTCTTACAGAAGACGATACAGGAATATCTTTGCGTACTGTATCAACATTGAGAGCTTGAAGTTCATCTGTCAGATAGCCTTTTAGACTTTCCATTCGATTATCAATGGACTTATCGGATTGCTCCCATGAATAGTAGACTTTCGCAAAGTTCTCTACAAAATTTTCTACATGATGAGTATCAACGTATTCCTTTTCTATGATAGTTGTTTCGTGAATAGTATGAGTATCTATAGCTGTAAAGTGCTTGAATATCGCAAAGCTGAAACTAAGCCCTAAAAGTACCCACAAGGCAATCACAACCTTTTTATGAGGATTGACCTTATAGACACGAGGTTTCTTTTCCTTTGGTATCTGTTTTTCTTTATTCTGATTTTTTCTAAATTTCATCATTAAATCTTCCTTTCTCATTGTTTGATTCGTCCTGCTCCCACTAAATGCTGTTGCCAGTAGGGGCTTGTTAAGTCGGCATAACCGATTGGGTCGCCTGCATGAAACATACGGTTATTGCCAAGGTATATCCCAACATGAGTAATATAAGAGCCAGCGTTATAGGTAGAATGAAAGAAAACCAAATCGCCAGCTTGTGCTTCCGATAGTGGGATATGCTGGGTCACATCATATTGCTGTTGTGCGGTTCGTGGTAAGTTAATTCCAGCTTTTCCATACGTCCATTGTGTCAGTCCGCTACAATCAAAAGAAGTAGTCGGGGAAGCTCCACCGTAAACGTATCGCCAGCCCTCATATTTCAGTGCTTCGTCCATGATGGCTTGTACCGTATCATCATCAAACTCTGTTGTGACAAGATACTGCGTTACCAGTTGCACATAAAACATATTGCCATAGTTGTATCGCCAGCCCCCATTGATAGGTATGGCTATGGGATTGGGGTAAGACACTTTTTCGCCACCTGAATACTCTTTTGAGAAACTTTGAGCCAGTTCAAAGGTATATTTATTTCCACGATTAGCCACATACCCTAAGAAACCACCACCATAATTGTAGGACTGGATAACCGATTCTAAATCTACACTGAGCCTTTCGCTACTGGCTAATAATTCACTGAAATACTTCACACCTTGCTTAATGGATTCTTCTGTACTCAATGAATTAGGTGGAAGACCGAGGGATTCCGAGGACTGCATAACATCTTCCGCAGTACCGCCCGATTCCACCTGTATAATCGCAAGAAGTATGTTGACATATTCTTCAACGCCATATTCTTTGGCATATTTTTCTACCATAGGCTTATGAGCCAGCACTTCTGCGGAAACATTCACACCTCCATAATGAATATTGGAAATTCCGCTGTCCTGTTCATCTGAAAATAAAATGGCAACAAACAGAAGCAGTGAGAAGACCATCAAGAATAATCCAGAACCACCAATCACTAAAGTTTTCAACTTCATGGTTTCTTACCGACTTTCTTAATGGTGGCGGTTTTGATTGGTGGTCTACTTCTTGTATTTTGTAGTGGTACTCTTTGAACAGTAGACGGACGTTCTTTTGTGATTGGACGTTGTGAAGTTCTATCTGCTGTAGTGGTTGAAGTTGCTGGCTTTTGAACGGTTTTTTCTTGAACGGTATTGCCTTGGCGTTCCACTTTTGGACTTGAAAAATCGGACTTAACTGCTGGACGCTCTTGTTTGGCTTGTTGAGATTCCTTATATGAAGTCTGAATATTAGACTGTTTTGAGGTCTGTTCATCATGATATTGTTCTTGTCTTGTAGTCGGTCTTTCATGAACAGAAGAAGCAGGCTGTTTTTTCTGTTTGACCTGTTCCATTTCAGAGCGACGCTTCGCAATGGTTTTTCGCCTTTGTTCCTGCTGTTCCTTGCGTCCACTGGCTCTGTCCGCTTTGGTTTGAGAAATACTACTGGTTAAATCACGGACATTCTCTTTTACTTTGGATTTTCCTTGATATACTGCATATCTTGCATTGGTCGGCAAATCTTTAACCTGTTCTTTCAAACCACTAGCAGTGTCTACCATTCTGTCTTTGGTATCAGCTACTGTACCGATGGTTTGACCGATACGTTTTCCAAGTGTTGATTTTTCCTTTCCGTCTGGTCGGGAGTGATCTGCTTGTGTCCTTGCAGAACTCCCCGAACCCGACTGTCCTTTTTTACCTGTAACAATGGCAGACCCAGCCCCTAGAGTAGTCATGGAACGTCCAAGTTTCCGCTGTAGACGGTGCATGTGAGCGTGCATAAGCATACGAGGTTTTCTCATCACACGACTTCCCACACTTTGAGAATCGTTACTCTGTAGAGAAAACATACTCATTAAATCGCCCAGCTTGAAGTAGATTCCTGCAAAGGTCACAATCTGTAGAAAAGCAATCAAAAAGAACGGATAACCAGCCGATAAGGTATAGAGCATGGTTGAAATACTAAATGCTGTCGTAATAATCAATGTGATTCCAGCTCGTGTCAAAATGGTATTAAAGAGCTTTGTTATGGCTCGTTTTGACATACCATCAAATGATGGAATCATGCTTAAAATAAAGCTCACAGGCAGAAACATAGCATAGATGATAAAAAGTACCTGCGAGAAAATCATGATTCCTGTTAATAGGAATACAAATATGGAAATCCCAATATTGAAGACAAATAGGAAGAAGACTGTACCTAAACGGTTAATGGTCTTTGTAATGGTTAGATTGGTATTGCTTCTGTCTTCAATTTCTTCCGCAACAATTTTTTCTCTGTCTTCGCCATTGTTGGAATCTGGGCTGGTGGAGAGCAGGCTTTCCACACGGTCAATACCGATACTTTCAATGTCTGAACTGTTGTATTGAAGCAGTAGCCACGGTTGCTGAACCTGTATGGAAAACAGGCTATCTCTGATTAAGTCCACGCTGTCCTTGCCTTGACTATCGGAATGGGGCATGACAATCTTCGTGCCAAGTGATAAACTGGCATTACTGATGTCTGATGAAAAGTCATTGATTTTTTTAATGTAGTCGGGAGCGTAGGCAATAAAGGAAGCCGATAGGATAAACACCAGCACAAAATTCATAATGGCATGAATTGCCTTTGTGGTTTCTCTCTTTATCAGTCCCGTATAGGCAACATAAACCCCAAGAACCAAAATCAAGAGTAAGAGGAATCCAACATAGAAACCCTCTGTTGAAAATCCGTTTGCACTCACACCAGCTAAGGTCTGCATATTCTTACCAATGGAATCTGCTGTAGCGGAAATGAAGTCTAAGGAATAGGCTTCCTGTACTAAGTAACCTGTCGCATTGGAAACATACAAACTGATTGTCCAAATAAAATTGGTAATGGCATATAGTCCATACATGACCTGTTTTCCAATCCCGTCCGACCAGTTCCACGGAAGCCAGCCCCAGCTATTATCCACATAAAAATCCAGTTGATAGTTTTCAAGTGGGTATCGGCTGTATTCATTTGCCACATTGACCGTATCATCTACCATGCCCGCAGCTTGAACCACCGTTCCCAGCATGGCTAAAAGAAAAATGGCAATCACAAGTGTGAAAGCCACTGTCATTGCCACTTTACCTAGACGTTTCAGCGTCCAGTTTGATTTTATTCTGTTTACTATTGATGGTTTCACATTTACACCTCTTTTCGCACAGGTGGTCTGGTATCAAAGGCATGGAGCAGTTCTTCAAATACAGGGTGGAACTGTATCACACCGACACGACCATATAAATCACTGATAAGGCATTGCCCGTTTTCCAAATCACGCAATCGCTTCTGATTGTTTTCGTCCTCTGGGTCTACACCAAAAAAGGCTAAGGTCTTTTTAATCTCGTTAAGGTCAGTGGAACGAAATGCAAATTTTAAGCCGAGGTTATTTTTCAGTTTTTCATCTAAGAGGTCGTCTGTATTTTGGGTCACGAAATATACCCCAGCGTTCATAGCACGACCAGCCCGAACCAGCTTCATAGATAGTGTTTTTCCTTGTGCTACCTGTAAAAAGCTCCATGCTTCGTCTAAATCTACAATCTTGAAAATGCTTCGGTCTGTATGGATAAAGTCTAAAGCAAAGGTACTAATGACAATCAGCATAGCAACGGATAAAAGCTCCATAGTGGTATATTCCTCAAAGGAAGTTTCCTTGTCGGGAAGTACCAAGTCCGCAACCTGTATAATGTTCAGTTGTTTTTCTAAGCTGATAGACTGCTCCACATAACCATTACTGAATAATAAATGTGCAAAGTCATAGTCTGTAAAACTTTCGATATGGTCGGCTATACTGGTACTTAGTGGCGTATTCTCAACCCGTAATTCCTCAATCACTTTCATCAACCCTCGTACTTCACTATTGGTTACTGCACGAATGGCTTTTCTAAGGATTGGGAAGCGTTCCCCATCACGAGAGGAAATCCCCGTAAGGAATGTCAGAATATCAATAGCCAGTGATTCAGAATCTTTGGGATTTTTCATAATCACATAAGGGTCAAGTAAGCCTTTGTTTTTCTCATCAGAAGTCAGAGTGACGATATTGATTTCATGGGAAATCTCTGGCAAGGTTTCTTTCCATCTGCCACGTTCTGCTTTTGGGTCTACAATCACTGCTTGTGCCCCATAAAGCACCGCATAATAGACGATAAGGTTATTCGCAAAGGATTTACCACCACCCAGCGAACCAACAAAAGTCGACGCTAACGCATTGGTTACTGAACCCTTAACCCCTTGACTGGCAAGAGCAGGTTTCAGATAGACATTGCGTCCAGTATCTAAGCTGTAGCCAACATAAATCCCCTCATTTTCCCCCAGCATTTGAGTAGCACCAAAACCTAAACCAGCGAGGAAATCAGAGGTCACGTATTGAATATAATCATTCATATAACGCTTGCTGGCAGGTAAAAATTCTTCATGTAAGCCGAGCATATCCCCAAATGGTCGTACCAGTTTTACGCTTAAATCGTCATAAAAATCTTTCACTTCATTACAACGACGTTTGAGTTCGTCAAGATCATTTGCTGATACCCTTACCACATAAGACAGCTTGTACATAGATTCCTTGCTTTGGTCTAAATTGGTTTCCAGCTCATTCACACTTTCCAGAGCTTCCGCCACATTGGAGCTGGTTTCATTATCACTTTGCCAAGCGTGGTTATCCAAGTCTTTCAGTTCTTTCTTTTTATTGCGGACAGTAGATAGGGCTTTACGATTCGCTACAATTTCCACATTCATTGACGTATCAATCGGGAATGTAAATTGCTGTTGCTGGTAGTAGAAGATTTCAGAGGACGGGAAGTCCAGTTCTCCGACAATGCTGTTAATGGTAAAGTAAGCTACATAGACGGTTTCATCTTCCTGCTGGATTTTCAAATATCGCTGTTTTTCTTCCACCAAACAGCGAGTAGGCTTAATCAAGTCATAGTATTTAATCAGCGTTTCATTATCCAGCTTTTTCTTTGATAGATGGTACTCATACTCTTCATAGGCAGTGCCTGTCTGTCCGTAAAGGTGTTCAATCAGATAGCCGAAGTCGTCCTTATCTAACCTGCGGATTTTGAAACGACGAGAGATTTTATTTTCTAAGAGCTTTTCCATCTTCTGAAAACGCAGGATTTCATCATTACTCATACTAACAAAATCGCCCATCAGCTTATGGTTCACATCATAGACAAAATCAGACAAAGCATTTTTTGCTTCAACGGTAAGACTTTTCATAGAAAACTCCTGATCGTTGAGAAGCAACTTAAAGCCGATAAAGAAACGGTAGTTCACTTGATTTTCGCCAATCATGGATATTAAAGCGTCTGTCTGTTGGTCGATTTTGTCATAGGCAACCGCTTTGAGCTTGCCAGTGACTTCATTTTTGGAACGCTCTTGTGCAGAACGTATGCTGGATTCTGTACTGATTTGTAAAGCATGAATTTTGCCATCACGATTTTGTGCGATAAGCTGTCTGAAAGAATCATGCACTTGTATTTTCTGTTCTGGACTTAGAAATGAGTAATTGTAAGGAACAAGCTCATAGTAAGCATAACATTCCCCGTCTTTATTCCAGACGAGATTGTTTTCAATGTATTTAATTGGATATGCCATAAAATTCACTCCTAACTGCTGTAATGGCTTCTTGTGGCTGGTTTCTGCCAAGCGTTACTTTTTTTCCTGCATAGGTCAGCTTTGGTCGCAGTGCATAAGCAATGACAGACTTCAAAAATCCATAAGGCTTTTTACCATCAAAAGTTTTTGTAGACATAAACCATGTGAAAGCCACAGGAATCCCAAAGTATTTGAGAAATGCTCCCTCTATCATGGAAAGAGGGGGCAAGTTGCCAAGTATCATCACTGCAAAGAGTGACACGACAAACCATGTCATTTGCGTAAAGGTTATGGGAAACGGAAGTCTAAAATCATTGATAGAATACAGTACCTTTTCCACAGACCAGATACTGGTATAGCTTCGTATTTTCTTCATGTAATCAATCCTTTCATAAAAAATAGGGGTAGCTGATTGAGCCACCCCGTAAAATAGAAAATCTGCCAGTAGTAATGTACCGACAGATTTAATAGACGATTTCAAAAATCCCATGATTGGTTGAGATAAACGTTCCTGAAAGGTCTAAATCCCGACCATAGGCTTGATAATCAATATAGTTTTGAAGACTAGCTGGTACTTCGCCTAAAGCACCCGTTTCTTCAATGTAGTAGCGTGCCACGTCATACATATCATCACAATCGGAATGAATGATAATATCCTCTTGATGTTCGCTTAGTTCTTCAATGCTTGAAAAATGAGTGAGCAGAGCAGATAGCTCCGATTGTAATTCTTCGGGTAATTCCGATACCATTTCCCATAGTCGATTGAGTTCGCCAATGGAAGTGTATTCGTCAACCGTAAAGGGTAACTCGTAGTCATGAATGGCGTATTCCTCATATTCATCATTCAAGCCGATTTTCTCTTTGACTTCCTCAAAGTCAATGGGAAAGGTAAACCACGCACCGACCAATTCGCCCTCATTGTATTTGCCTAAATTCGCAATATAGACTTGCATATCGTCCATATATTCACGTCCTTTCTTTGTAGAGATTCAAAAATCCCTACCGCACTTCGTTTGGTGTACCATTCCTTTGCGGAACATAAGAAAACCACTTATATTCCACAAAAGAACGGTTTTATTTAAGCACCAATAATGCGATTGAATAGCTCTAGTAAAATGTCTTTTACTCCAGCAGCGTTGAAGACTAAGCCAACCGCAATAATCGCAATAATTAAAAAGCCAATCAGTTTGCTAAACTCACGCTTGAAGCCAAGATACAAGCCAATCACAACGATTGCTAAAAGCACCAGTGATTGAGCGTTTGATAGAAACCAGTTATAAAGGTTTTGTCCAAAATTCATAAAAATGTTCTCCTCTCTATATTCAATGAATTTGTATTTGAGTTATTTTTTTGTTGTTATCACGTCCTGTTCTTTTACTGACTGTTGCTTCAAAATCTGCTTGTGTCGGTCTGTCAGTTTCGCATGGTCGAGAATGTCTTTTACAACCTGCGTCTGGTTGATTTCATCAAGTTTAATCGCAACCTTTAAGGTCGGGGCAACTTGATGAGATAGCCAGTTCAGCGTCCTTTGGAAGGAGTAAGGCTCTGGTTTTGTGGTTAGTTTTAATCGTTCACGATTGTTCCCAATAAACCAAGCCCATTCTTCATTCAGTTTCCAATCAGAACGAGGTTTGGAATCGTCTTTATCTACAAAACGGATATACCGATTGATAATTTTAAAGGCGGTATGCTCTGGATTGTCATAGACGAGTAAATCACGGACTGCATAATAGGCACGCTCATTTTTCAATCGAATCTCAAAACGGTTTTTTACTTCTGCGTCTTCAATGGGAATATCATTTTTCTTGTACTGCTCGTAGTCCTTTTCATAGATACAGAAATAAACTTCACTTTGTAATGAACCGATATAGAGGGTGTTTCCCATACATTCCTTTTCCTCTTTGCGTACCAGTTCGCCACTGCGATAGCTTTTAAAACTGCGGAAGACGGAGATACATTCTTCCTGTTGGCACTTTTCAGTGAGTACAGGGATATTCAAAATCCCTGTCTTATCGTTAATGGCAAGGTCAAGGCGTTTCATCACACCGCCAGCCACCAAAACGTCCATAAAGAACTCATACCAGCTTCTTTGTTGTGCCAGAAGATAGCTTTCAAATTGTCTGCACCCACGACCTTTCAATTCCACCAGAACTCCTTTGTCCAGTTCATGGGAGCAAAGGACGAATATGTCGCCTAAAGCATAATGCTCTGAATAAGAATAGAAACCATAGTCCTCATGAAGAAAATAGGACAGTTTCAGTTGTAAGATGTTTTTGACCACCTGCTGTACGTCTGTTGTCGGAAAGCGAATCCTTACATAATCAAACAGCATTTCAAGGGGAGCGTCGGGATTGAAGCGTTCCAGAGCTTCCCAAAGGGACTGCTGTAAATCCTCTGATGGCTTGACTTTTCCTGTTTCAATATCGCTTAGATACTGCCTTGTAATACCAGTCGCAACAGCTAAACGGTTTTGAGATAGTCCATAAGCCAAGCGTTTTTCTTTTAAATGCTGTAACCAAGTTTGTTCATTCAGTAAAAATCCCTCCAATCAAAAAGGCGTATGTCAACTTTTAAAGCCCATTTGACATACGCTGAAATTTTGTAAATCCCTTGTAACCAAAGGATTTTCTAATGTTTTTTTGACTGTTTCCTGTCGATTTGTACCCCCCTGTTAGAAATAGTGGGAAAAATTCAAAAAAAGCCCTTTAAAATAAGGCTTTTTAGATACTTTTCTATTTTTTGGTAGCTCTTTTGGTAGCTAAGTAGACTTAATCAATAAAATCATTTGATATGAGATTGAGTTTATCAGTTAGTTCGGTATCTGCGTTGGGGTATAAATGACTATAAATGCTAAGTGTTGTTTTGACATCAGAATGGCCTAATCGTCTTTGGATATATAGGGCATTTACATTATATTCATTAATAAGCAAAGATGCGTGGGAGTGTCTCAAACCTTTTGGTTGAATGTATTTAACACCAGCACGTTTAGAGTATTTTAAAATTTGGTCTCTAATACTACGTTTACGATATGGAACTCCGTCGGGCGACAGAATGAATGGTATTTTATCGACTTTTTCTTGTCTTTCTTTCCACTCCTTAAGAACCTTTAAAGTATTATCATCGAGTCCAATAGTACGCCGAGAGCTTTCAGTTTTTAGCTTGTTACGGCGCTCCCAGTTTTCACGATTTATATACTGTAAGTTGTGATTGATTGCTAGTGTTTTCTTTTCAAAGTCCACATCTTCCCAATAAAGAGCAGTCGCCTCATTTACACGCATTCCCGTAAAATAATAAAGCCAAAGGAGTGTATAAATAAAATGCTCAAAATAACTCTCTTTATCAAGGGATTGTATTACTTTTTGAAATTCATCTTTTGTCCAAAAGTCGATATGTTTTTTTGTTATTGGAATAGGACTGATATTACTTGTAGGTATTTCATGGAAAATTAACCCATACTTTTTTGCGGTTTTCAAAACTTGATTAAGTAATGCCATTTTGTTTCTTGCGTATGAATTTGAATATTTTTCTAATAAACTATTTCTATAATTTATTACATCATAAGTTGTAATTTCTCTAGGTTTTTTCTTACCAAAATATTGAATAAATTCATCAAATATAATTTGACGTCTTCGTTCGAGGTCTGGACTTGTAGTAGCATAATAGTTTGGTATAAATACTTCGTCCATAAATTGTTTAAACGTCCACTGAGTGTGCTTAATTCCACCTTTTTGATGCACTTTATTTAAAGCCCTTGTTCGTGCCTCAAAGGCTTCTTTTGCGGTTTCAAAACCACGTCTGCGTTCTTGATATGGTTTACCAGTAGCTAGGTCAACTCCAGCTTTAAAATAATAAGTATATTTCCCAGTTTTATCGTCTCTAGTAACACCAGTATATCTAGTTTTTGACATGTAGTTCCTCCAATCCAAGAATTTCTGATACAACTGATACGGGAACGGTTCCGAGCCCTTTATTGTTATAGAAATCGAAACCACGTTCAACCATAATGTGTTTTGCTTGTCGTAAAATATTATAAGCAGTCCATTTTGAGAACCCTAAGTCCATAATATCTTGTACTGTCATAGTGAGTTTATCGTTCATAAAATATCTTCTCCTTTACTAGTAAGTTCAATGAATTCGCCTATTAATTGTTTTAATTCATTGTTTAATCGTGGTGTTTGTTTTTTAAGTGCATCTTGAAGCTCTAAAGAAAATGAGTTACTATCAAATGCTTTTAGGTGTTTTCTAAGCCTAGTTTTTTTGACTCTTATAGTGTTAGGTTTTAGATAGGGAAATAATTCGGGTAAAAGAGCTGGTGCATGGAGAAAGATATAAGCAAATGCCTTGCTATCATCTGGAACACTTGAAAGACTAAAAAAACTAAAATTCTCTAATCGTTTAGAAATCTCTGAAATGGTTTCTGCGTTTATAGCCTTTGTTCTAAGTTGAAACTCCAACCGCCACCAAAAAGGTTTACTCTCGATATTCAATTTATCGGCTCTTTTATGACTTAATACCTCTATGTTCTTATCGTATAAACGTACTTGAACATTACTACCACTAGCACCCCAGTATTTACTTTCTATGTTTCCTCCTCTACCATAGAATATTTTATGACTAACTCCACCTTTGATATGTTGTAAAAAGACTATTTCTGGTCTGTTAAAGATATCAAAAGCAAGGTCTAAACGTGATAGTCTAACATCTAATCCATTTAATCGAGCATAATTCATAATCTGTCTCCATACTTGAAGACCTCCAAATTCTTTAAGCGAGTTTGGGTTAAAGTCTAAACGTATGACTTGATAACCACCATAGGTTGATAATTGGAAGAAAATTAGATTAATACTATCCTCATTTATCATTTTATAAAGTGTAAAATAATCTTCTCTTAGATTTGCTTGAATGCTAAATTCTTGAATAATAGAATCGATAGAATTTCTTAATTCCCAAAATATACGTCTTAGTGAACAGTTTTCTCTATCAAGGATTACTGTTAGTCGGTCAATACTGATATAAATAGATTTTTCTAGTTCTGATAAATCTACTCGACTTTGATATTCTCGTAGTGCTTGAAGGTTATTTTTCATCTGTAACGCCTCCTTTCTATAATTGCTAAATGCGTAGGTCAATGTTACTATTGAGTTTTGCTGACGACACGTTACTTAGGACGTTGCCTTAAGTGTATCTGTTTGCTGGCTGTTAGAAACGCCAGCTTTTTCTTAGAGATTGAGAGAACTGCGTGCTTCGGGCGCATTGCCTTCGGCTTGCGCCCTTGCTCTTGTCTCACAATCTCCAAACTAGGCGAATGGTAGAAGTAAGTATTGCCAATTTCTCTGACATTTACTGTATAGAAGCCATAATATCCTTAGACTAGCCATATTTCGCTTCTTATGGACTTTTTATTACAATTTTGGTATAATCAAATTGGTTTTAAACGAAAGCCTCAGAATGCTTTGCAGAGCTTTCTGGAGTGTTTTTTCATATTCATAAGCGGACTGGTATTACCTACAATGTATATCTTTTAGTTATATAACCAAAATGGTTATATAACTATGATACAACCGTTTTGGTTATAGGTCAATAGAAAAGCGAAAGGAATTTTAAAATGTTGAAAGATAATATAAAAAAAGCCCGTCTTAAAGTGGGACTTACTCAATCAGAAGTTGCTGAAAAGTTAGGTGTAGCTCAAGCCCAATATGCTAGGTGGGAAAATGGAGGGAGAAATCCGAAAGATGAAACAGTAGAAAAATTAGCTGAAATCTTTGGTACGTCTTTTGAGATTTTAAAAGGACGTGATGACGGACTAGAAGAAATTGTTAGTTTATTGAGAGAATATGAATTGACAGAAGCAGATAAAAACAAAATTATTAAAACTTTAAAGGATTTATTACATAAATAAATCAAAATAATGTGGTAGTTGGAGAGCACAAAGTGAATAATATCCGGGAGCAAAAAAAGCAAGCTAAAGGATTTATTAAACGCTGGGAAAACCGTGGCAATGAAAGACAAGACAGTCAGTCATTTTGGCTTGATTTGCTCCAATCTGTTTATTGAATTGATAAATGAGAAGATTAAAGCGTTGTAGGAAAATAGATATTTTATGAGGAGGCGAGGCAACTTGAAAGAATATATTGTAAGTTTGGAAAAAGAAATACTCAAATCTGAATTTGAGGGGGTGTTTTTATGTCAACAATTAAAATTGAAAACCTAACTTTTTCATATTATGGCTATGTCAAACCTGTATTTGAAAATGTATCATTTTCATTTGATACGAACTGGAAAACAGGGCTGATAGGAAGAAATGGAATTGGAAAATCAACACTATTTAAGCTACTGCTAAACCAAGAAGTTTATACGGGGAAAATCAGCAAAAGTGTTGACTTTATTAAATTTCCACCTGATTTAAGTGATACTTCAAAATTGGTAATTGAGTTATATAAAGAACTGATTTCAGATGAGGAAGAATGGAAATTATTTAGAGAACTTAATTTGCTAAATGTAGATGAGAGTCTTGTTTACAGAAAGTTTGAAACACTTTCCAAAGGAGAACAAACAAAAATCCTCTTAGCTATTTTGTTTACAAGAGAAGATGGTTTTTTACTTATAGATGAACCAACAAACCATTTAGATATGGACGGAAGAAAAATTGTCAGTGAATATCTGAAAAATAAAAAAGGTTTTTTGCTTATATCTCATGATAGAGATTTCTTAGATGGTTGTATCAATCATGTTGTTTCTATTAACAGGAATTCTATTGATGTCCAATCAGGAAATTTTACATCGTGGTATGAAAATAAATTGATGAAAGACCAATTTGAAATTAGTCAGAATGAGAAATTAAGAAAAGATATTAAACGATTAAAAGAAGCTGCAAGACAAAGTCAAATCTGGTCTGATAAAGTTGAAAATACAAAAAACGGTGTGAAAGTTTCAGGCGTAAAACCAGATAAGGGACATATAGGTCATCAGTCAGCTAAGATGATGAAAAAATCTAAGAATTTGCAGAATAGACAAAATAAGGCAATAGAAGAAAAACAAAATTTACTAAAAGATATTGAAACGAAGGAAAGTCTATTGTTGCGTCCCTTACATCACCATAAAAATCCGCTAATATCGGTTAACAATTTATCATCATACTATGGAGAAAGACAGATATTAAGCAATGTAAGTTTTGATATAAAGCAAGGTGATATAGTGGCTATAAATGGGGGGAATGGTAGCGGGAAATCAACCTTGATTAAAATTTTATTAGGTCTAAATCACGAGTATTCAGGTGATGTAAAATTAGCAAGTAATTTAAAAATATCATATGTTCCTCAAGATACATCCAATTTAACAGGTAGCCTAAACGAGTATATTCATAAGCAAGGTGTTGATGAAACATTGTGCAAAACAATTCTTAGAAAATTAGATTTTGCAAGAGAATTATTTGAAATAGATATGAAGAACTATAGCGATGGACAAAAAAAGAAAGTTTTAATTGCTGTAAGTTTGTCAAAGTCAGCTCATATATTTATTTGGGACGAACCACTGAATTATTTAGATGTAATATCAAGAATACAGATTGAGGAAATTATAAAAGAAGCAAATCCTACACTCATATTTGTGGAACACGATAAGAGGTTTGTAGAAGATATAGCGAATAAAATAATACGATTATAAACTAAATAATATCTTTTAGTTTGTCGAGGTAAACCTTTTTAACAATAACCTTATGCTATTGTTAAAAAGATTGAAACTCAGTAATAATGTATATTACTAAAAATCATATTAAAAATAATTCAAATTTATTGGTAGCCTTTTGGTAGCTAAACAGACAAAAGTTAATATCTTCATAAAAAAATACAGTTAGAGAATGTTGATTTATCAGCATTCTTTTTTATTTCAAATAGTTTCTCGGAATTAGATACGGGGGGTTAAGTGCTGGCGTGGCTATTGCCACACCAGCCAGCAAGATCAGTCCACACCTGCGACTTCCGCTTCGCACGTCGCCTGCGTGGACTGTCTGCTGTTGGATAACTTTTTAATTTCCTCCAAGAAATCATATCCTTTTGGTACAAGGGGAGTATAAAACTCTGATATGACACTTGTTCCTACATCAACATAGCCACGACCTTTGATTCGCTTTAAGAAGAAATCCTTTTGTACGTCACTGCCAAACATCATGCCATAGCCCATTTCAGACATACGACCTAAAGCCACTCTGAAATTAAACTGATCACGGATTCCGTCGCCTAAATATTTTGCGTCTGGACGTTGACAAGCCAGTATTAGAAAGAAGCCAGCTTGACGACCTAACATGACAATCTGTTTCAGCTTATTCATAACTGCGGTGTTTTCTTTTGTTCCCAGCATTTCCATGAAAGCGACGTATTCATCAAAGATTAAGAAGTGTGCCGGGAGACCTAAGTAAGCATAATTTTTGCCAGTCTTATAGTTCTTCATCTGCTTCATTTCCTCACTACGTTTCATCATTTCTTCATAGAATGTTTCAATGCAAGAAAGCAAGTCTTCTTTTCTATAGTAGACATTTGCCATCACAGAACCTAAGTCCGCAAGGTCAGCATTTTTCGGGTCAAGAATATACAGTTTTGAATCTGTATGAAGCAAGGCTTCAATCAGTGTCAGTATAAAGTAAGTTTTACCGCCACCTGTACCACCAGCAATCAACATATGAGGGAGCTTATCATATTCCCACCATACGTTTTTCATTAAGCGAAGTTTACCATCTTTAGCTTCTACTTCATCAATAGAAATACGACTGGCTATGGTGTCATAGAGCAAAGTATATTCCACATAGGAATCCTTTAACTCTTTATCCGTCAGCTCACAGTACAAGCCACTCTCTAATTTCTTTTCCAAGTGTAAGAGTTGGTCTTGATATTTTCCCAGCGTGATTTCCACCCGTATCTGTATCAAGCCATTTTTAAGTCGATAATACATTTTAGGGAAGTAGGTTATCTTTTTTGTACGACCAGCACTATCTTTAAAGAAACCCTCTGTTTTGACCTGTTCAGATTCATACCACTTGTTTTCAAGTATCATCTTTGCCAGTTTTTGACGGTGGTAAAGTTGTTTAACCGTATCATAGCGAACCCGTTTGAATACAAACGCTACCAGCAAGCAGATAAGAATTGCGACACTGAAACTGATAATTAAATAGGGAATGTCAATCTTATCTGCTTGTGATAGGTTAAAATCCTGCCAGTTGATCTGCTGGATTGTCTTCACATGAAACAGTCCGACAACCAGCAGGAAAACAGGCAGGAGTGACGCTATCGTAAAATGAAAGACTAAATCTTTACCAGATGGGCGAATCCTTTTACCACGCTGTTTCATGCGAAAAAGTCTCCTTTCTACCTAGCGACTATTTGTCTTGTGTCGGTTCTTTCTTTGCTTGTGGTTGAGCTTTGAATGAACTAGAATCCTTTGTCAGCACAATATCGTCTGCCTTGATATACCAGTCAACATCTGCTCCTTGATAGGTGGCAGTAGCAACGGTGTCCGCAATGGGATTGATAAGTTCCACCCGTGCGTTATAATCAAACTCTTTCAAAGGCACGCTGGCAGGAATACTTACTTGAATCATGCGTCCTTGTCCTTTGGATTTTAAGTCATAGGTACGTTCCTTGATTTCATCTGAAACCGACCCGTCTTCATTTTGGATTCTCACTTCACGACGTAGAGCAGAGAATTTCAATTCTCCAAAAGTCGTGTCTTTATCTAATACAATGCCATTTGCTAATCTCATCATTTTTCCTCTCTTTCTTTATTCTTTTATCATGTCGTCAGCATGTAAAAGGTAATTTGTAAAACCACGAGTGCCGATTTTGTAGCCCTCTGCGGTAATACGTGGATTGACTAACTTCACACGTTCCTCAAAGCCGAAATGTTTTTCGCCAGCTTCAGCAGGAAGCACCACCACAATATCATCTGCTCTTTGAACATCAGAATAGAGATTATAGCTTCTTGATAAGACAGTTAGCCGTCCGTTGATTCTTCGCTGAACGACTTTATCCTCGCCAGCAAATTCTAAATTGCCGAATGTTTTTTCCATGTTGGGAATCACAAATTTAAGTTCCATATTTTTACCTATCCTTTCTTTTTTATTGGCTGAATGAATGTTTGATGGTCTTAAAGAGTGGGGAACGACCTTTTGATTCTTGATTTTTTGTTTTCATAAGTTCACTTCCTTTCAAAATCGGGTAAAAAAATAGACACCTCATTTTTTGAAGTGTCTACCTATTAAATATTCAAATTTTATTGGAAGTATCTTTATATCTTCACTTTTCAAGGATAAATCGTCGTATCAAAGCTCATTCATAAGTAGTAAATTAGTAGTAAATTGAGTGGTTTTGACCTTGATAAAGTGTGATAAGTCCAGTTTTTATGCGGATAACTAGATTTTTATGCTATTTTTGATTGAAAAATAGTGTAAAAAGCGCTACAATGGTAGATGGAAAATCTTGTGAAAAGCACAAGCGATACATATATACCGGAGGAAATCATGTCTTTTTCTGATTTAAAGCTGTTTGCCCTTTCTTCTAATCAAGAATTGGCAAAACGTGTGGCGCAGGAGATTGGGATAGAGTTGGGGAAATCAAGTGTTCGCCAATTTTCAGATGGAGAGATTCAGGTCAACATCGAAGAATCAATCCGTGGGAAACACGTCTTTATCCTACAATCAACTAGCTCGCCTGTAAATGACAATCTGCTTGAAATTTTGATTATGGTGGATGCTTTGAAGCGTGCCAGTGCAGAATCTGTCAATGTTGTCATGCCTTACTATGGGTATGCACGTCAGGATAGAAAGGCGAGAGCGCGTGAGCCAATCACTTCAAAACTTGTCGCAAATATGCTTGAAGTAGCTGGAGTGGATCGTTTATTGACCATCGACTTGCATGCTGCGCAGATTCAAGGGTTCTTTGATATTCCTGTGGATCATTTGATGGGAGCTCCTCTGATTGCGGATTATTTTGAGCGTCGTGGCATGGTTGGTTCTGACTATGTGGTTGTCAGCCCAGACCATGGAGGAGTGACTCGTGCCCGTAAGTTGGCAGAATTTTTGAAAACATCTATTGCTATTATTGATAAACGTCGTAGCGTTGATAAGATGAATACTAGTGAAGTCATGAACATCATCGGTAAGGTTGAAGGCAAGACTTGTATCTTGATTGATGATATGATTGATACTGCTGGAACGATTTGTCATGCGGCAGATGCTCTTGCGGAAGCTGGTGCTGTTGAAGTCTATGCAAGCTGTACGCACCCAGTTCTTTCTGGTCCTGCCATGGACAATATCCAAAAATCAGCTATTAAGAAATTGGTTGTTTTGGATACAATCTACTTGCCAGAAGAGCGTTTGATCGATAAGATTGAGCAAATTTCAATCGCTCATCTCCTAGGGGATGCTATTGTACGTATCCATGAAAAACGCCCACTTTCTCCACTTTTCAGTATTGAGAAAAAGATTTAAGTTTTCGCTTAGAATAAAACATACTCCTAGCAGAAGTGAACTGCTAGGAGCTTTTTTGTAGCCAAAATCTGCAAGCCTTTTCAAAATATGCTATACTGATGAAAAAGGAGGATTTCTATGAGTCAAGAATTTATCAATCCAAGTGATGGTGTGATTCGTCAGTATCTCGCAACGAGTAAAACCCTTGCTGTAGTGGGGTTATCAGACCGTGAAGAAACAACTAGCAATCGAGTGACCAAGGAAATGCAGGCTCGGGGTTATAAAATCATCCCAGTCAATCCCAAGGCGGCAGGTGGTGAAATTTTGGGTGAAAAGGCTTATGCTAGCCTAGCAGAGATTCCTTTTCCTGTAGATATTGTTAATGTTTACCGGCGCAGTGAGTTTTTGCCAGATGTGGCGCGTGATTTTCTCAAGGCTGATGCCAAGATTTTTTGGGCACAGCTAGGACTTGAAAATCTAGAGGCGGAAGAAATCTTGCGTGCTGGTGGATGCGATGACATCGTGATGAATCGTTGCATCAAGAGAGAACATACACGCTTGATTGAGGAAGTATAAGAAAAAGGTAGCTGGTGGGCTACCTTTTGTGTTATACTCAATGAAAATCAAAGAGCAAACTAGGAAACTAGCTGCAGGTTGCTCAAAAAACTGTTTTGAGGTTGCAGATAGAACTGACGAAGTCAGCTCAAAATACTGTTTTGAGGTTGCAG
>NZ_JVJI01000116.1:0-214 GCF_001072665.1 Streptococcus pseudopneumoniae
GCTGGCTGCTGAGGAGACCGCATAACCTCCTACGATATTCCCGATAAAGTTTGCGGTTTGGGCGTCTTCCTCACTTCCACCTAGGAGCTTAGTCCCATGATAGGCAACCTGACCCGCTGTATAGGCACCGGCTTCCCCTATCGCAAACTGAGTCAAGCCCTTGACAACGCTCTGAGTCTGCCCTATGGGAATCATGATGGCACTCGCCGTCACA
>NZ_JVJI01000117.1:0-1481 GCF_001072665.1 Streptococcus pseudopneumoniae
AACAGAGAACAAATCCTGAAAAATATAGAAGAAAGTAGACTTGCGAGGGAGAGTTCGAAGTTTGATGACTATCTTCGTAAAGAGTACGCACAACAAGGGAAATATTTCCCAGAGCGGATAACAATGCCAAATGGGAAACGTGCTTATCTTTCAGCAGATGTCTTTGAGGGGAAACAAGTTCCTGTTCGTTCTAGGGACTTTGTGGATGCACAGGGTAAAATCAAATGGCCACCAAAAGGAACAGATGGTTTTGTTTTAGATAGTTCTGGTAACCCTATTACACAATCAGCTGATTTAAAAGCTGGACAAGTGATTGACCGTTTTGGATCAAATGGTGGGCGCTTCGCCAGTCCAGTTGATAACGGAGAGAAATTACCGTTTAATTCAAGAGGTTTGCCTTATCCTGAAGGATATCAGGTCTACCACCAGTATGAAATTGTAAAAGATATTAATTTAGAAAATGTCAAAGCAGGATTTTCTAGGTTATCTGATATTGATAAAATGTCACTTCAAGCTCAACTAGAGCGTTTTGGAAAAACTTTGGAGGATTTAGCGAATCCACAAAAAGGACAAATAGCTAAAGTATTTGGACAAGGAGGAGGAGTACAAATTAAATTTGAAACATCAGTTGAATGGTATGAAAAATTAGGGTTATTGAGAGAGGTAAAATAATGATAAATTTAGATAAAGAGAAAAAAGAACTAATGGAAGAAATTAAATTGTTGGGGTATGAAAGTTTAAGGTTTTCCATTTTCAACGATCATAGACCAGGTGAATGGGAAACTAGAATAGAATATAATCCAGAATTGGAATTGTATGAAGTTTACTCAACAATGGATCGAGCAAGTGCAGGAAGTATTTTTAAGTTTAAAACATTTGAAGAAGCAAAAGAAAAATTTATCCATAATCTGAAGTTAACAGTTTTTATAAATAAAACTTCTGTAGAAAATGGAGAAGTTCCTGAATACTCCTCTCCATTATGGGATAAAATCGATGATTGATATTGAGAATATGAAATGCATAGTTGAACAAGAAATTAAAAAACGTCATTTTGAGAGCTTACATTATGTTCTATTTGATGAACAAAGTAGTCAACCCTGGGCATTTCACTTATTCTATAGAGATGGTAAATTTATGATTAATGGTCGAGATGATAGATCGTATGTGATGGGGAATACGATAGAGTTTACTAGTTTTGAAGATGCCAAAATTGCTTTTTTGGAAAGATTGGAACATTTTGTAAAATCTAATCAATTCAAAGTAAAGATAGGGAAAAAACCATATTATCCTTCTCCCCTCTGGGATGATGTTACAGAATAATAAATAACTCCCCCTTTTATGATAGAATAAATGAAACAAGAGTTTACCGATAAACCATTGGTAAACTCTTGCTTTAAATAGAATTCTCTTCAAAGCCAAGTGAATGCCTACTCCGCCAGCATCTCCTCTGCCCAATCACGGATTACTTCCATCGATGAAAA
>NZ_JVJI01000118.1:0-934 GCF_001072665.1 Streptococcus pseudopneumoniae
ATATGGTACTACTTCTGTTGGTTGTCCTGGTTTGGTTGGATCTGTTGGATCATTTGGATACTTGATTGGATTTGTTGGTTGTCCTGGGATGTTTGGAATCCATGATCCTAGTGGTTTGTATGTTACCACTTCTGTAGTGTTTTCTGAGTCTGCAGTTACTTTTGTAGTTGGTACTGTTGCTTTATCAGCTAAGTATCCTTTAACTACTGGTGACTTCACTTCAGCCAAGTCTTGAGCTGGTGTCCAATCTCCGTATGTAACCTCACCTGTAACCAAGTTAACTTTGGCTTCACGTGTGAATTTAGCTTCTTGTGTTACTGTTTTTGGAGTTCCATCTTCGTTTAATACTGGAGTTCCATCTTCGTAAACATAAGTAATTGTACGTGTTACTGTTTTGTTTAGATCTTTTTCTTCCAAACCAGCTGGGTATTTAGGTCCGTCTGGGTTGTTTGGATCAACAGGTGCCCCTGGTGTTTTTGGTTGATCTGGTGTAACTGGTACAACACGTTCTTTAAGTGTTACTTTGAACTCTTGATCAGTGTCTTTATCTTTATCGAACTTACCACCTTCTGGGTATGTATTAGATACTAATTCATATCCTTTATTTTCAAGTTCTTTAATTTTCGCTTTTACATCAGCTTCTTTTGTTAATGGTGTATCTGAGTCACCTTCTTCAGTAATAGCGTCAACACCTGGAATTGGATTTCCTTTTTCATCTACGAAAGTAGTCTTAGCTTTTTGCGTATCCTTCACATAGTTGATTGGTGTATCCTCACCTGGGTTAGTTGGGACACTTGGTACTTCATAACCTTTAGTTGGATCGTTTGGATCTACTGGTTTAAGTGGTTGACCATTGCCATCTTTTGGAGTGTATCCTGGTACATATGGTACTACTTCTGTTGGTTGTCCTGGTTTGGTTGGATCTGTTGGATCA
>NZ_JVJI01000119.1:0-68055 GCF_001072665.1 Streptococcus pseudopneumoniae
GAGCTGACTTCGTCAGTTCTATCTACAACCTCAAAACAGTGTTTTGAGCTGACTTCGTCAGTTTCATCTACAACCTCAAAGCAGTGCTTTGAGCAGCCTGCGGCTAGCTTCCTAGTTTGCTCTTTGATTTTCATTGAGTATAGGCATAGTGACTGGTTTCAGAAAAAGGCCTTACCAGACGCTTTTGATTCTGGTAGGGCCTTTTCTTTATTCTTTTAAGTGATAGGAGTAGCTAGCGACAACGACGTCTTGGTGCCAACGAAGGGCGTATTTGAGTTTGAGGCTCATTTGATTGTGTAGAATATTTTGCCAAGGTTTATTAGGGATAAACTGGGGAACGAGGACAGTGACTGTATAGTTCTTTTTCTGGGCATCTTCAGAGATTCGTTTGACATACTTGACAGTAGGGGTGATGATGTCGCGGTAGCTGGTCTTGATATTTTTCAAAGTGATATTTGGGAAGTAATCAGCAAATTCTTGGAGAATTTCTTGGTCTTTTTCTGCTGTTTCCTTAGTAGAAATATGCATGGCTAGGACTTCGTCACCGATACTTTGAGCGTAGTTAATGGCTCCGACACTGACTCGGGTGACATTTCCTACTAGGACCAGAACCAGATTGCCGTCGTAAGTACGTTTTTCGATGCCTTCATAGAGTCGCAGTTGTTGAGCTACTTTTTGGTAATGACTGTGAATCGCCAAGAAGAGTAGGGTGAGTACGAGAATAATCGGGAAGAAAGGCCAGATATCACTGAGACGGAAAAAGAGCAAGATTAGTACAATCGCGTAGCAAATGATAGCTCCAAGAATATTGGCAAGGGCAGGTTTTAAGAAATTTGCCCCTTTTTCTTTTTTCCAATGGCGAATCATCCCAGTCTGAGAAAGGGCAAAGGGAACGAAGACCCCGATAGTATAAAGGGGAATCAAACGTTCGGTATTGCCATTAAAAATGAGAAGAAGAATCATAGCTCCAAATGCCAGAGTTAAAATTCCATTAGAGTAGCCTAGGCGGTCTCCTTTTT
The DNA here is from genome assembly GCF_001072665.1 of Streptococcus pseudopneumoniae. Lineage (GTDB taxonomy): Bacteria > Bacillota > Bacilli > Lactobacillales > Streptococcaceae > Streptococcus > Streptococcus pseudopneumoniae_S. Next base: position 1,020 of record NZ_JVJI01000119.1, read on the forward strand.
CCATAAAGAGATGGGGCATGTATTTGTTTTTAGCCATATTGTAAGCTAGCATAGGGAAGGCTGAAAAGCCAGTATTTGCAGCTACGGCTAAAATCAAGGCTGTGGAGAATTGGAAGATATAATACCCAAGGTGGCCTAAGAAGGAAGTGCCAAGGATGCCTTGAGCCATCTGTGAAAGAATAGTTTCTCCGTGTTGAGGCATAATCCCCATCCAGTAGTTTAGGAAGGTGATACCAGCAAAAAGAAAACCTAAAATCAGTGACATAATGGTCAAGGTTTGGGCGGCATTCTTTTCTTTTGGGGCCTTGAAAAAGGGAACAGCATTTGAAATAGCTTCAACCCCTGTCAGAGAGGCCGATCCGCTGGTAAAAGCTCTTAGGATGAGAACGATAGACAGGCTCGGAACAGCATGCCCAATAGGTGAAGTTGCCTGATAGCTGAGAGAACCAGTTACTAGTTGAAAGATTCCATAGAGCAAGAGAAAGACAGTACTGATGATAAAGAGATAGACAGGAATCATCAGTGAACTGGCAGATTCTTTTAAGCCCCGTAAGTTCAAGAGCATGAGCAAGCAAACCAAAAAAATGGAGATGTGGAGGTTGTAAGGGTGAAGAGCAGGGAGAGCTGCTGTGATAGCGTCAGCTCCAGATGCAACGGATACCGCTACGGTCAACATATAGTCAACCAGCAGACTACCTCCAGCTATTAAGCCAAGTTCGGGAGATAGATTTTCTCGAGTAACCATATATGCCCCTCCCCCTTGAGGATAGGCATGGATGATTTGACGGTAGGAAACGGTCAGGCTAGCTAGAAGCAGGAGGACAAAGAGGCCGATAGGAAGGCTCCACCATATAGCTAGAGGAGAGAGACTAGCCAAGACGAGGACTACTTGCTCAGGCCCATAGGCGATGGAGGACAGAGCGTCGCTTGACAACATGGCTAGTGCCTGCATTTTTCCCAGTAGTCCCCCTTCACCTTCGGTTAAGGACTTAAGAGGACGACCGATAAAGGTCTGTTTTAATTTTGTAAACATAATTGTTTCCTTTGTTAAAAAATTCAATAAGTGCTATTATACTGCTTTGAAAAAATAGCGTCAAGAGAGGACAATAGATTTTAGAATATTTTGTATAGATGAGGAGAGAGGTCAGTTTTTTTGCTATAATAGAAGATAGAAAACGAGGTTAGAAGAGATGATTTTTGATACACATACTTAGAGTGTCTGGAGTGCAGTTTAAGGCCTCATGACATTATTGAGGCACAAATTAACCATAAAATTAACCAAAGGAAAGTCAAAGTAGCATACAAAAAGAGGAATTCATTGAGAGTTCCTCTTTTAATCTATGTTTTTGACAATTTCATTGAACAAAGAAATGATTTTTAACTTTTTTGTGTGTGATAAATCTGAGATGTTATCGATCAATGTAGTTATAGGGACGGAATTATTTGAAAGCGGGAAATTAAAGAAGTCTTCTACGGTCATACCTAAAGCTGTAAGAACCCTTTCAAGTGTGTGTATTTTAAAATCGTATTTCATATTCTCGATATTTTGTATTGCTTTAACACCTAGTCCGGCTTGATTGGATAATTGTTCTTGGCTAAGATTCTGTTCTTTTCTACATTCTCGTATACGTTCTGCTATGTATTTTTGTAATTGATTAGCTTCCATCCGTAATTTCCTCTTTTGTACTATTCTACTATCCTTTATATGATTTTTTAAGTACAATTAACTATCCAAAAAAAAGATATAGGATAGCAAACTGTACAATTTTGTGTTAAAATAGATAAAAAACAATACAATAGGAGTGTGGTCTTATGTTAGTATATTCTGCTGCAACTGCAAAATCGTATAGTGTTTACCATAAAACTAAAGTAATGAGTACCAGTCAAAAAGAACAATTATATAGGGCTTTTAAAAAGTATGCTATAGAGGAATTTAAAAGAACAGAAAAGTTAATGAGTTATAACTATGATGGAAGAACTAAATTTTTCTCTAGAAATGTATTTAATGCTAGTTTTTATAGTTTTTATCAATCTAGATATTTCAGAGATACGCCTTTATATGATAAATTACCTACTTGGCTTTATTTTAATACTGGAAAAGATGTAGAAACAATATGTAAAAGAACTATAACATTAATAAAAGCTGCTGGCTATAAAGCAGAATATAATTATAAAAATGGTATTACAATGTGGAAAGTTAAAAAGTAGAATGGTAGGAAAATAACATAAGTTTTCGCTTATTGAATGATTTTTTACAAACAAGTAAAGAAGAACGCGTAGAGGTATAGGAATGGCATTTTCAGGACAAAAACAATTAGATGGCACATCTATTCAAGAAAGGGTGACTATATTATATGAGTACCTAGTTTTGGGTAGAAGTATGGATCAAATAGCATTAGACTATTACGGTGATAAAAACTGGATAATTTCCGCAGTATGTCAAGGGTATTCTGAGAAAGGAGGAAAGAATCGAGGTAAGGTAAAAGCTACCCAAGAGGATGTTTTACGCTTTATTCAAGCTTATCCGGATGGTACCAGTGATATTGGACTTACATTAGGTGAATTTCTTCAAAACAGAAGTTTTTCGAATACAAGAAATTTTGGAAGCGAATACTATAAAACTAATTCTAGTAATGATTCTTTTTCACCACATAAAGAGAGTCTCATTAAAACTCATTCTAGTAATGATTCTTCTTCAATACAAGATAGTCTCCTTGGGTTAGGTTGCAGTATAGTTGTTTTAATTGTTTTAGCTATGACAGGTCTGATATTAAAGTGGTGGATTATCAGTTTGATTGCAGTATTTGTTGCTATAGCGTGCTTTGCAGGTCTAAATGATGGTTTATAGGAGAAGTGGTATGTCATTTGGTTTATTAAAAGATTTTTTGGAAACGACTGAGGAAGAACGTGTAGAAGTTCTCTATCGCTATCTGGTAAAAGGTGAAACAGGAAGTTATATTGCTGAGGATTTTTATAGTAATAAAAATTATGCATGGAAAATTTCTGCTATTACACAAGGATATTGTGAAAAAGGCGGCAAAAATCGTGGTAAAATTTCGGTTACTAAATCTGAAATTAAATCTTTTGTTGAATCCTATCCAACTGGTACCTACGATACAGGATTGACTATTTCAGACTGGTTGGAACAAAGTAAAACACAAAAGATAAAGCAGAGTGTACCTCATTTAACTGGTACTTTGGGGGATGTGATTAACACAATGAATAATATTATTTATACTCCTCAAAGGACGAATGAGGGAAATGATAGGATTTTAAATTATATTTATTCGCAGGGATTGGGTTTTGCATCAGAATATAAGTATTCAATTGTTTTAGATGGAGATCTAGATAAAAAAATATCTGAAGTAGACGGCCTTTTGGCAACTTCACGTGAACACATATATTATGTCGCAGTTTTTGATGATTATCTTGTTTATATTTTGGGAGCATTGAATAGGATGAGTACAGATTTACTAATTCCGTTTAAAGAAATTGAAAAGTTTGTTCCAAAGGAAGAAGAATCAGTTCCCAAGTTTGATTTACTGTATAAAGGGAAGACAGAATTTGGAAATAATTATCGAGTCACACTTCCATTTGTAAATTATAAAAATGAAAACATTGAGAAATTATATATTATATTGACCTTGCAATATGAAAATTGGAGGTTAAACGGCCAAAGAAATTATAGTAGCCAACTACCAAAAATAAGGAAGCAAATGGGAGCGAATGCGACTAATTTTATTGGAGTTATTTTATATCGATACTTACATGACGGATTATCTATTGACTCAATAGTAAAGGAAATTTTTTCCAAAGATCAATGGAGAAATGGGCTAAAAGCTATTGCAAAGTTACTCTTTTTTGATTATCGTTTGCGAGTTTCAGATAAAGGTAAACTAAAGGAAAAGACATTAAGTCCAGTAGATTTTGAAAGATTCGTTGAACATTTTTATAATGGTATTCGAGTTGATAAAGAAGAAATGGCTGGAGGAATACCAGAGCAAAATGGCTTATATGTTTTAAAAAGTTTTTTTAAGGATAGATAATAATATGACTAATTATCGCGATCTTCGTTTCCCAAAACAATTCGGTGATTTTTCAGAATCTTTGGTAATGTATATTTTAGGATTAAATAATTGGTCAGTTGCTCTCATTGATCACGTTGGTGCAGATGTAATAGCTGTCAGAAGGACTGGAGAATTCCAAAGACTAGCCATTTCTGTGAAGGGAAGGAATTTTCCAGACACGGAAAGTAAATCATTTGATTTTGATAGGAATAACATAAACAAATTGAAAGATACAGCTAACATGCTAGGGATGATCCCAGCAGTTTCATTTGTATTTGTTGATACACAGGAAGGTATAAGAAAAATCAGAATTATTATGGCTGAGTTAAGTACGTTAGAATGGTTAGCAGAGAATTCAGAAGCATACTTTGTTAATTATAATAGTAAAAATGGAATACAAATTAAATTTACACAGTCACAAAGAACAAACCATTTGGAAAATATTAAACAAACATCCAATATTTTTTATTCAGAGTTAGTGTTTAATGATGATAATGTTTTTCAGTGATTGAATTTAATATATTTATGTGTGAGTTAATCAGTCAGTGGTGTATGAAAGTCCATAAATTGGTGAATGATTATGAATTTTTTATGATATATATAGCGAGTGAAACGCATAGCAGTTATACGATTTGGTATAACTGCTATTTTTTATACATCTGACTGTTTCTTATCTAAAATGACTACTAAGTTTTTTCCACTGACGATAGCGTGAAGAGACAAACTCGATATAGTTGGTAAATCCCAGCAGGAGGTACCAACATATGGTAGATTTAACAAAAGTAGAACAACGTAGAGAAGAAGCAATTAAAAAAGCTAAATTATCTGGTGATTGGCCTAAGGTAGAAAACTTATTAAATCAGTCTTATGAGAATTTATGTAGAAAAGATAGATATTATGGTCTTTGTAGTTTAGACAGTAGAACGGGTAACACAGGTTCTTTGTTAGATACGATAGCCGATGATAATGACCCATTGTCTCTCTTAATTAAAAAAGAAGAAATTGCTATTATAAATGATGCTATTGAGAAGATATTGAGTGACAGAGATAGAAAAATTTTATATGGAGTGGTTGAAGGTAGATCGTACTCAAGTCTTGCAAAAGAAGTTGGACTTAGTGACAAAACTGTCAAAAGACAGTATGAGCGTATTATAGAGAGAATAAAAAAATTCATAATATCCTCCGAATTTTGCTGAAATTTCTCCTTATAAGTAGGAGGTGATTTTAAATGTTGTTATCTGTAATCGTCACAGTGTTTATTTCGTTAAAAGTAGACGATTTTTGCAGTATAAACAAAAGAAATATGAGGGAGCTATGTAGTTATGTTATAATTAAGCTATGCTACATAGCTTTCCGTTGCTTTAAAAAGTAGAAGGATAAAAAATGTTTAATAGATTATGTTGCTCATGGATATGATGAGAGAATCCTACAGACAACGAAAACAGTAGGTTCTGTCAGGACAATAGTTTTAAGTGAACGCTGCTTGGAAATTATTGAGTACTTTCGTAGGAACTGTTTTGATGAGGAGTTCATTTTTGTGACTGAGCAAGGTAACATTATGGGACAGCCTTTGTTATATAGATTTATCAAAAATATTTGTGAAGTAGTGTTGGGTGGGCACAGATCCTATAATATTCACATGCTTAGACATTCGCATATTAGTTTGTTGGCTGAACTAGGAATACCCATAAAGGCTATTATGGAGCGAGTTGGACATAGAGATGAATCTATCACTTTAAGGATCTATAGTCATGTAACAAAAAATATACAAGATGAATTGAGAGAGAAACTTAATCAAATTCATCTGTAGATACTAACCATAGAACTAACCAAGTACTAACCAAAGTAGATAGAAACTAGGGGAAATATAGGGAAGTATAGAAGAGAGAAAGTCTTTTCTTTTGGTAGTTAAGGAACATTGAGGAAAGAGAAGGAAATATAGTATGGATATTTTTGATACACATACACACTTGAATGTAGAAGAATTTGCAGGTCGTGAGGCAGAAGAAGTTGCCTTGGCTGCTGAGATGGGTGTGACACAGATGAATATTGTTGGTTTTGATAAACCGACGATTGAGCGTGCCTTGGAGTTGGTAGATGAGTATGACCAACTCTATGCGACGATTGGTTGGCATCCGACAGAAGCTGGAACTTATACAGAGGAGATTGAAGCCTACTTGCTTGATAAGCTCAAGCATCCCAAGGTTGTTGCTTTAGGTGAGATTGGTTTGGATTATCATTGGATGACAGCGCCAAAAGAGATGCAGGAGCAGGTTTTTCGCCGTCAGATTCAGCTATCTAAGGACTTGGATTTGCCTTTTGTTGTCCATACCCGTGATGCGCTAGAAGATACCTATGAGATTATCAAGAGCGAGGGCGTTGGTCCTCGAGGTGGGATTATGCACTCATTCTCAGGTTCTTTGGAGTGGGCTGAGAAGTTTGTGGAGCTTGGTATGACCATTTCCTTCTCAGGAGTAGTGACTTTCAAGAAGGCAACTGACATCCAAGAAGCAGCTAAAGAGTTACCTTTGGACAAGATTTTGGTGGAAACAGATGCGCCTTACTTAGCTCCTGTTCCCAAGCGTGGTCGCGAAAACAAAACAGCCTATACGCGCTATGTAGTGGACTTTATAGCGGATTTGCGTGGGATGACGACCGAGGAACTGGCGGCAGCAACGACAGCAAATGCAGAACGAATTTTTGGATTGGACAGCAAGTAATGAAAGAAAAAATTTCCCAAGTTATCGTGGTCGAAGGGCGCGATGATACGGCCAATCTCAAACGCTATTTCGATGTAGAGACCTATGAGACCCGAGGTTCTGCCATCAATGAGCAGGATTTAGAGCGGATTCAGCGCCTGCACCAACGTCATGGAATCATTGTCTTTACAGACCCAGATTTTAATGGGGAGCGGATTCGTCGCATGATTATGACGGCTATTCCAACAGTTCAGCATGCCTTCCTCAAACGAGATGAAGCTGTTCCTAAGTCCAAGACCAAGGGCCGTTCTCTGGGAATTGAGCATGCCAGCTATGAAGATCTGAAAACGGCTCTAGCTCAGGTGACAGAACAATTTGAACATGAGAGTCAGTTTGATATCAGTCGTAGCGACTTGATTCGCCTTGGTTTTCTAGCAGGGGCAGATAGCCGTAAGCGCAGAGAATATCTTGGAGAGGCTCTCCGAATCGGCTATTCCAACGGCAAGCAACTTCTTAAACGCCTAGAGTTGTTTGGGATCACCTTGGCAGAAGTGGAAGAAGCTATGAAATCTTATGAGGATAGCTAAGCAGACCCCAAATGTAAGGGGAATGTGTTACAATAGAAGTAACAGATAATAGAAAAGAGAATAGATGAGAATTGCAGATTATAGCGTGACCAAGGCAGTGCTGGAGCGTCACGGTTTTACTTTTAAAAAGTCCTTCGGGCAAAATTTTTTGACGGATACCAATATCCTTCAAAAGATTGTAGATACAGCTGAGATTGATGACCAGGTCAATGTCATTGAAATCGGGCCAGGGATTGGTGCCTTGACGGAATTTTTGGCTGAGCGTGCAGCTGAGGTCATGGCCTTTGAGATTGACCACCGTTTGGTGCCAATTTTGGCAGATACCCTGCGTGATTTTGACAATGTGACCGTGGTCAACGAGGATATTCTCAAGGTTGACTTGGCGCAACATATCCAGAATTTTAAAAATCCTGACCTGCCAATCAAGGTAGTGGCTAATTTGCCTTATTACATCACGACACCTATTCTCATGCACTTGATAGAGAGTGGGATTCCTTTTAGTGAGTTTGTGGTTATGATGCAAAAGGAAGTGGCGGACCGCATTTCCGCTCAACCGAATACCAAGGCTTATGGTAGCTTGTCGATTGCGGTTCAGTACTACATGACTGCCAAGGTTGCCTTCATCGTGCCTCGTACGGTATTTGTGCCAGCGCCAAACGTGGATTCTGCTATTTTGAAAATGGTGCGCCGTCCAGAACCAGCTGTAGCAGTGGAAGACGAGAATTTCTTCTTTAAGGTTTCTAAGGCTAGTTTCACTCATCGACGCAAGACTTTATGGAATAACCTGACAGGTTACTTTGGCAAGACTGAAGAAGTTAAGGACAAGCTGACCAAGGCTTTGGACCAAGCAGGCTTGTCACCAAGTGTGCGTGGGGAAGCTCTCAGCTTGGAAGAATTTGCCAGCCTATCAGATGCACTTAAAGGGCAAGGACTCTAAGATGCAGGGACAAATCATTAAAGCCTTGGCTGGGTTCTACTATGTAGAGAGTGAGGGCCAGGTTTATCAGACGCGCGCGCGTGGAAATTTCCGTAAAAAAGGTCATACCCCTTATGTTGGGGACTGGGTCGATTTTTCTGCCGAGGAAAATTCAGAAGGCTATATTCTCAAGATTCACGAACGCAAAAACAGTCTAGTCCGTCCTCCCATTGTCAATATTGACCAAGCTGTAGTAATCATGTCCGTCAAGGAACCTGAATTTAACAACAATTTGCTGGATCGTTTCTTGGTTCTATTAGAGCACAAGGGCATCCATCCCATCGTCTATATTTCCAAGATGGATTTGTTGGAAGATAGGGGAGAACTGGATTTTTATGAACAGACTTATGCTGATATCGGCTATGACTTTGTGACCAGTAAAGAGGAACTCCTGCCCTTGTTAACAGGCAAGGTTACAGTCTTTATGGGGCAGACAGGTGTTGGGAAGTCAACTCTTCTCAATAAAATCGCACCAGACCTCAATCTTGAAACAGGAGAAATTTCAGACAGTCTGGGTCGTGGGCGCCACACTACTCGAGCAGTTAGTTTTTATAATCTCAATGGAGGTAAAATCGCAGATACACCGGGATTTTCATCCTTGGACTATGAAGTGTCAACGGCTGAAGACCTCAATCAGGCCTTCCCAGAGATTGCTACTGTCAGCCGAAACTGCAAATTCCGCACTTGTACCCATACCCATGAGCCGTCCTGTGCAGTGAAGCCGGCAGTAGAAGAGGGTGCCATTGCTACCTTCCGTTTTGACAACTACCTGCAATTCCTCAGTGAAATTGAAAATCGCAGAGAAACCTATAAAAAGGTCAGCAAAAAAATTCCAAAATAAGGAGAAACCTATGTCTCAATACAAGATTGCTCCGTCAATTCTGGCAGCAGATTATGCCAACTTTGAACGTGAAATCAAACGCCTAGAAGCAACTGGTGCAGAATATGCCCATATCGATATCATGGATGGTCATTTTGTACCGCAAATCAGTTTTGGTGCAGGTGTGGTCGAAGCTCTTCGCCCTCATAGCAAGATGGTCTTTGACTGCCACTTGATGGTAGCTAATCCAGAGCATCATTTAGAAGACTTTGCGCGTGCAGGTGCCGATATCATCAGCATCCATGCGGAAGCAACGCCTCATATTCATGGCGCCCTTCAAAAAATTCGTTCACTCGGAGTTAAGCCTTCAGTCGTTATCAATCCTGGCACACCAGTTGAAGCCATCAAGCACGTCCTTCATCTAGTTGAGCAAGTCTTAGTCATGACGGTTAACCCTGGATTTGGCGGTCAAGCTTTCCTACCAGAAACCATGGATAAGGTTCGTGAGTTGGTTGCTCTTCGTCAGGAAAAGGGTTTGAACTTTGAGATTGAAGTGGATGGTGGGATTGATGACCAAACTATTGCTCTAGCCAAAGAAGCTGGTGCGACCGTTTTTGTAGCAGGTTCCTATGTCTTTAAGGGAGATGTCAATGAGCGAGTACAAACTCTCAGAAAACAACTGGACTAGGGTTGCCGTTTTTGCAGGAGGAGACCGCGGTCACTACCGTACAGACTTCGATTGCTTTGTCGGAGTGGATAGAGGTTCGCTTTGGGTCTTGGAGGAAGATTTGCCTCTTGCTCTAGCAGTCGGAGATTTTGATTCTGTGACGGAAGAAGAGCGACAGGTGATTCAAAAACGTGCCCAGCATTTTGTCCAAGCCCGACCAGAAAAAGATGATACAGATTTGGAATTGGCTCTCTTAACCATCTTTGAGAAAAATCCTCAGGCTCAGGTCACTATTTTCGGTGCTTTGGGTGGACGTATTGATCATATGCTGGCCAATGTTTTTCTTCCTAGCAATCCCAAGTTGGCGCCTTATATGCGCCAGATAGAAATTGAGGATGGGCAAAATTTGATTGCCTATTGTCCAGAAGGAACCAGTCAGCTAGAACCCCGCTCGGACTATGACTATCTAGCCTTTATGCCGGTTCGGGATAGCCGGCTGACCATTCTTGGAGCTAAGTATGAGTTGACAGAGGAAAATTTTTTCTTTAAAAAAGTGTACGCTTCTAACGAATATATAGATAGGGAAGTTTCGGTGACTTGCCCAGATGGTTATGTGGTCGTGTTGCATAGCAAGGACAGGAGATAGGATGGAAAGTTTACTTATTCTATTATTGATTGCTAACCTGGTAGGCCTCTTTCTCATTTGGCAAAGGCAGGATAAGCAGGAAAAATATCTGACCAAGAGCTTGGAGGATCAGGCAGATCACTTGTCAGACCAGTTGGATTACCGCTTTGAACAAGCCAGACAAGCCAGTCAGTTGGATCAAAAAGACTTAGAAGTGGCTGTCAGCGACCGTTTGCAAGAAGTGCGAATGGAATTGCACCAAGGCCTGACTCAGGTCCGTCAAGAAATGACAGAGAATCTCTTGCAAACTAGGGATAAGACCGACCAACGTCTTCAAGCCCTGCAGGAATCAAATGAGCAACGTTTGGAACAAATGCGCCAAACAGTCGAGGAAAAACTAGAAAAGACCTTACAGACACGCTTGCAGGCTTCCTTTGAGACAGTTTCCAAGCAATTGGAGTCTGTCAATCGTGGTCTTGGAGAAATGCAGACAGTTGCCCGTGATGTCGGAGCCCTTAATAAGGTTCTCACTGGAACCAAGACGCGAGGGATTCTGGGTGAATTGCAATTGGGGCAAATTATTGAGGACATCATGACACCTGCACAGTACGAACGAGAATACGCAACGGTTGAAAACTCCAGTGAACGAGTGGAGTATGCCATTAAGTTACCCGGACAAGGAGACCAAGAATACGTCTATCTACCAATTGACTCCAAGTTTCCATTGGCTGATTATTACCGCTTGGAAGAAGCCTATGAAGCAGGTAACAAGGATGAAATCGAACGGTGTCGTAAGTCGCTCTTAGCAAGCGTCAAGCGCTTTGCCAAGGATATCAGGAGCAAGTACATAGCACCGCCTCGGACGACTAATTTTGGAGTTTTGTTTGTTCCGACAGAAGGTCTCTACTCAGAAATCGTCCGCAATCCTGTCTTCTTTGATGATTTGAGACGGGAGGAGCAGATTATTGTCGCAGGTCCAAGTACCCTGTCAGCTCTCCTCAATTCCCTATCAGTTGGTTTCAAAACTCTCAATATCCAAAAGAGTGCCGATCATATCAGCAAAACGCTTTCCAGCGTCAAGACCGAGTTTGGCAAGTTTGGTGGCATTCTGGTCAAGGCACAAAAACATCTCCAACATGCCTCTGGCAATATTGATGAATTATTAAACCGTCGTACCACAGCTATCGAGCGGACGCTCCGTCACATTGAGTTATCAGAAGGTGAGCCTGCGCTTGATCTACTCCATTTCCAAGAAAACGAGGAAGAATATGAAGATTAGTCACATGAAAAAAGATGAGTTGTTTGAAGGCTTTTACCTAATCAAATCAGCTGACCTGAGGCAGACACGAGCTGGGAAAAACTACCTAGCCTTTACCTTCCAAGATGATAGTGGCGAGATTGAAGGGAAGCTCTGGGATGCTCAACCTCATAACGTTGAGGCCTTTACCGCAGGTAAGGTTGTCCACATGAAAGGGCGCCGAGAAGTTTATAACAACACCCCTCAAGTCAATCAAATTACTCTTCGCCTGCCTCAACCGGGCGAACCCAATGATCCAGCTGATTTCAAGGTCAAGTCGCCAGTTGATGTCAAGGAAATCCGTGACTATATGTCGCAAATGATTTTTAAAATTGAAAATCCTGTTTGGCAAAGGATTGTCCGAAATCTCTACACCAAGTATGATAAGGAATTTTACTCCTATCCAGCTGCCAAGACCAACCATCATGCCTTTGAAACGGGCTTGGCTTATCATACGGCGACCATGGTGCGTTTGGCAGATGCTATTAGCGAAGTTTATCCTCAGCTCAATAAGAGTCTGCTCTATGCGGGGATTATGCTGCATGACTTGGCTAAGGTCATCGAGTTGACGGGACCAGATCAGACCGAGTACACAGTGCGAGGTAATCTTCTTGGACATATCGCTCTGATTGATAGCGAAATTACCAAGACAGTTATGGAACTTGGCATCGATGATACCAAGGAAGAAGTCGTTTTGCTCCGCCACGTCATCCTCAGTCACCATGGCTTACTTGAGTATGGAAGTCCAGTCCGTCCACGCATTATGGAAGCAGAGATTATCCATATGATTGACAATCTGGATGCTAGCATGATGATGATGTCAACAGCTCTTGCTTTGGTGGATAAGGGAGAGATGACCAATAAAATCTTCGCTATGGACAATCGTTCCTTCTATAAACCAGATTTAGATTAATAATTTAAGAAAAATGAGCATTTTTTAGGATAAGAATGTTCGTTTTTTTATGTGAATATGGTATAATAGATAAAATATCAAAATTAAATGAAGTGGGAAATAGAAATGAAATTAAGAAGAAGTGATCGGATGGTTGTCATTTCCAACTATTTGATTAATAATCCTTATAAACTAACTAGTCTCAATACTTTTGCTGAAAAGTATGAATCTGCTAAATCATCCATCTCAGAAGATATCGTCATTATCAAACGTGCCTTTGAGGAAATTGAAATCGGTCATATCCAAACAGTAACTGGTGCTGGTGGAGGTGTCATTTTCACACCATCAATCTCAAGCCATGATGCTAAGGAAATGGTTGAAGACTTGCGTGCCAAGTTGTCAGAAAGTGACCGTATCTTGCCAGGTGGCTATATCTACCTGTCTGATTTGCTTAGCACACCAGCCATCTTGAAAAATATTGGTCGCATTATTGCCAAGAGCTTTATGGATCAAAAAATTGATGCGGTTATGACAGTAGCGACTAAGGGTGTTCCACTTGCAAATGCAGTTGCCAATGTCCTCAATGTTCCTTTTGTTATTGTGCGCCGTGACCTGAAAATTACCGAAGGTTCAACTGTCAGCGTCAACTATGTTTCAGGTTCAAGTGGTGACCGCATTGAGAAAATGTTCCTTTCAAAACGCAGTCTCAAGGCTGGCAGCCGTGTCTTGATTGTGGATGACTTCTTGAAAGGCGGAGGAACTGTCAACGGGATGATTAGTCTCTTGCGTGAGTTTGATTCAGAATTGGCAGGTGTAGCGGTCTTTGCGGATAATGCTCAAGAAGAACGCGAAAAGCAGTTTGACTACAAGTCACTCTTGAAGGTAACCAATATTGATGTCAAGAACCAAGCTATCGATGTTGAGGTTGGTAATATCTTTGACGAAGATAAATAAGAGATAGAACTAAAGGTTGGAACGATTGTCCCAGCCTTTCTTTGCAAATAGAATAGAAGGAAACTTATGAAAACACCATTTATCAATAAAGAAGACTTAGAAAAGATTGTTGCCGAGTTCCCAACTCCCTTTCACTTATATGATGAGAAGGGGATTCGTGAGAAGGCAAGGGCCGTCAACCAAGCCTTTTCGTGGAACAAGGGCTTTAAGGAATATTTTGCAGTTAAGGCTACTCCAACACCAGCTATCTTGAAAATCCTTCAAGAGGAAGGCTGTGGTGTGGACTGCTCTAGTTATGTGGAGCTCTTGATGAGTCATAAACTGGATTTCCCTGGTTCTGAGATTATGTTCTCTTCAAACAACACGCCGGATAAGGAATACGCCTATGCGCGTGAATTGGGTGCGACCATTAACTTGGATGCCTTTGAAGATATTGAACATCTAGAGCGAGCTGCAGGCATTCCAGAAATCATCTCATGTCGTTACAATCCTGGAGGCGTTTTTGAGCTAGGAACAGATATTATGGATAATCCTGGAGAAGCCAAGTTTGGCATGACCAAGGACCAGCTCTTTGAAGCTTTTGCCATCTTGAAGGAAAAAGGAGCCAAGACTTTTGGGATTCACTCTTTTCTAGCGTCCAATACCGTGACCCATCTCTATTATCCAGAGTTGGCTCGTCAGCTTTTTGAATTGGCTGTTGAAATCAAGGAAAAGTTGGGCATTTCGCTAGACTTTATCAATCTTTCTGGCGGTATTGGTGTCAATTATCGTCCAGATCAGGAACCAAATGACATCGCCTTGATTGGTGAGGGAGTTCGTAAGGTGTATGAAGAGGTCCTTACGCCAGCAGGTCTTGGTAAGGTTAAGATTTTCACAGAATTGGGTCGCTTTATGTTAGCTCCTCACGGTGCTCTCGTCACAAGAGTCACTCATAAGAAGAAAACTTACCGTACCTATCTAGGTGTGGATGCATCAGCAGTCAACCTCATGCGTCCAGCCATGTACGGAGCCTACCACCATATCACCAATCTGACTCATCCAGAAGGACCAGCTGAGGTGGTAGATGTGGTTGGTTCACTCTGTGAAAACAATGATAAATTTGCAGTGAATCGCGAACTGCCTCATACAGAAATCGGTGATTTGCTGGTAATTCATGATACAGGTGCTCACGGTTTTTCAATGGGCTACCAGTACAATGCTAAACTTCGTTCTGCGGAAATCCTCTATACCGAAGAAGGAAAAGCCCGTCAAATCCGCCGTGCAGAGCGCCCTGAGGACTACTTTGCAACCTTGTATGGCTTTGATTTTGAAGAATAAAATGATAAGTAATTGAAAATGAAATTGAAAAACAGATTGCTTTCTAAAAAATAGGCAAAAATCTTGTTTTTCCTTCAAGTCATGATATAATAAAACTATAAAACGTTTTCAAGGAAGGTAACGATATGTCTGAAGAAACAATTGATTATGGACAAGTGACAGGAATGGTGCATTCGACAGAAAGCTTTGGGTCAGTAGATGGGCCTGGTATTCGCTTTATTGTCTTTTTGCAGGGCTGTCACATGCGTTGCCAGTATTGCCACAACCCGGACACTTGGGCTATGGAGTCCAATAAATCACGTGAACGGACGGTAGATGATGTCTTGGCAGAGGCCTTGCGCTACCGTGGTTTCTGGGGAAATAAGGGTGGGATTACAGTCAGTGGAGGAGAAGCCCTCTTGCAGATTGATTTCTTGATTGCCCTCTTTACCAAGGCTAAGGAACAAGGAATCCACTGTACCTTGGATACCTGTGCCCTTCCTTTCCGTAATAAACCACGTTACCTTGAAAAGTTTGACAAACTCATGGCTGTCACTGACTTGGTTCTTTTGGATATCAAGGAAATCAACGAAGCACAGCATAAGATTGTCACTAGCCAAACCAATAAAAATATCTTGGCTTGTGCCCAGTATTTATCAGATATTGGAAAACCTGTCTGGATTCGCCACGTGCTAGTTCCAGGATTGACAGACAGAGACGATGACTTGATTGAACTTGGGAAGTTCGTCAAGACCCTCAAAAATGTTGATAAGTTTGAAATTCTACCATATCACACTATGGGTGAGTTCAAATGGCGTGAACTGGGAATTCCTTATTCACTCGAAGGGGTTAAACCACCAACAGCAGACCGCGTGAAAAATGCTAAAAAACTCATGGATACCGAAAGTTATCAAGACTATATGAAACGTGTACATGGATAAAAAAGAAGCCTGATGGAAACATCGGGCTTTTAAGTTTACACAAATATATATAATTAAATAAAACAAAATTTTATACTCTTCGAAAATCTCTTCAAACTATGTCAGCTTCCATCTGCAACCTCAAAACAGTGTTTTGAGCAGCTTGCGGCTAGCTTCCTAGTTTGTTCTTTGATTTTCATTGAGTATTAAATCTTTTGACTCTTGAAATTCTGAAAAAAATCCGAAAATGAATATGTAAGATATAGTTACTTTTAGAAATATTAAATAGAATAGGAGAACATCATGGAACAAAGTATTACCATTAAAAATTTATGTAAGTCGTATGGCCAAGCTCAAATTTTAAAAGATATTTCTTTTGAAGCAAAAGCAGGTAGAGTGACTGCTTTCCTAGGTCCAAATGGAGCTGGAAAAAGTTCAACCTTACGTATTTTATTAGGATTAGACAAAGCAACATCTGGTCTTACCAAAATTGGAGATCAAACTTATAAGGAATTAAAATTTCCTCTAAAGACTGTAGGAGCTTCATTTGACAGTGTAGGTGCTCCTGATGATCGGACTGTTTATCAACATTTGAAAATTGTTGCTGCTAGTAATGGGATATCCAGTCAGCGAATTGATCAAGTCTTGGATATGGTGGATATTAGCCATAAGAAAAAATCTAAAATTGGAAAATTATCATTAGGAGAAGGACAACGCTTGGGAATTGCAACAGCTCTATTAGGAAATCCTCAATATCTGATATTGGATGAACCGACTAATGGGTTGGATCCAAGAGGAATTCGGTGGTTTAGAGAGTTTATAAAAAAACAAGCTCAAGAAGGGAAAACAGTCTTGCTATCATCTCATATATTATCGGAAGTGGAAGCAGTAACAGATGATGTAGTTATCATAAATAAAGGAAAAGTTCTTATAAAAGGGACTTTACAAGAAGTGATGAAAAATCTTTCCTCACTAGAAGAAGTCTTCTTTAATTTAACAGAGGGAGGAAAGTGACATGGCACTTATTTACTCTCTTCATTCTGAAAT
This sequence comes from Streptococcus pseudopneumoniae, assembly GCF_001072665.1. Classification (GTDB taxonomy): domain Bacteria; phylum Bacillota; class Bacilli; order Lactobacillales; family Streptococcaceae; genus Streptococcus; species Streptococcus pseudopneumoniae_S. The sequence goes on from NZ_JVJI01000119.1 coordinate 17,867, forward strand.
ATTGAAATTACTTTATAAGAGAGCTACTCATGTTGTACTCTTTTTGATACTGGTATTTCAAACGTTTTTAGCAAATATTGGTGCTTCTCAAATTGTTTCAGTTGGTATCCATGCTACACCAGAGACAAATCCAGAATTAGCAGAAGCTATACCTCCGATTGAATTTTTAGGTTTTGATGTCACTTTATTTGGTGTTTTTATTATGATTATCCTCGGCTCAATTTACGGAGCCGAGGAGTATAAATGCTCTGCTATTCGTACAAGCCTCCTCTCTATTACAAATCGAAGTACTTTCCTAGTTTCAAAAACATTAGTTTGGCTTGTATTTTCTTTTTTCATTTCCTTTCTATCAATATTCCTTACGATTAACATGACACATTATGTTTTAGGACAAGATGGCTTATTGCTTTTTTCACTAAATGGGAGAGTTTGGTTCTATATATTTTTAGCCAGTATAGCTTGGACTTTATTGGGACTGCTAGCCTATATTATGGCTTTGACATTTAAAACAGCCATTGTTCCTCTATTATTTTTGCTTCCTCAAGTCTACAATTTAGGAACATTCTTAGCAAACTATATATCGGTTGCAAAATTTCTTCCAGTTGCATTGGGGCAAGGATTGATTGCTACATCTCCTCAAATTTTAGAACATAATAGTTTACAAAATATTTTATTTTTGCTTTGTTGGAACTTCTCATTCTTGGCTTTAGCAATCTACCGATTACTTAAGTCAGATATTGGAGGAGGTGAATAAGTTGAAAGAGCAACTTAAAAGTGAGTATCTCAAGTTTATGATGAATCCTTGGCACTGGTTGGTTATAGGTGCTCTATTACTGTGTGTTCCAGCGTTAGTTATTTTTTTAAATAGTAAGCCAGACCAGTTGACTCTACAGTTTGTTTTGGAACAGCTACTGCAAAGTCTCTATTTAGGACAGGCAGGTTTCGTTAGTCTAGCGGTTCTATTTATAGGTCAAGAATTTACAGGTTCTAGCCTTCGTACCAGTTTTCTTACCTGTCCAAATCGTTTGAAATTTATAATATCTAAACTAGCTATTCTATTATGTATTGAAATTATCCTATTGGTCGCTGTAATATCATTATGCGTACTAATCGCCCAAGGATACTACAATATCAATCTTTTGAGCAATATTAAACATGTTCTAACAATTCTATTTCCAGCTTATATTTCTATTCTAACCTTCGCTCTTTTAAGTGGTATTTTTGTATTTATTTCCCAGTCTTTTATCTTAATTTTGGGAATCAGTTTATCCCTTTTATTAGGGTTGGGGCAAATGTTACTACAATTCAGTTCTTTTTTTAGAAATTTACCATTATTAGCTAGTATGAATTGTTTTTATACCTATCCATTGTCTCTTTATTATCCAGTGTGGCAAGGCTTAGGGATACAAATAGTTTGGTTGTTAATTGTTTTTCTATTTGCTACATTGATACTCATAGGAAAAAATGTACGCTAAAGACAGGGGATATCCTGTCTTTTTCTCAGGTAGTGCTATAATATATTCAGGAGGGTGAGTTATGGCTTATAAAATTTTGGTTGTAGATGATGATCTTGCTATTCTTCGCCTAATAAAAAAAGTACTAGAATATGAAAAATATGAAGTAGTCATACGAAATAAGATAGAAGAGATTGATCTTTGTGATTTTACAGGATTTGACTTGATTTTATTAGATATTATGATGCCTGTTAGTGGTTTAGAAATCTGTCAGATGATTCGCGAGCAGATAACTGTTCCTATCTGTTTTATAACTGCTAAGGATATGGATGAAGATTTAGTAGCTGGGATTAATGCGGGTGCTGATGATTATATTATGAAGCCCTTTAGTATGCAAGAATTGTTAGCACGTGTTAAAATGCACCTACGTCGTGAAGAACGGATTAAAGGAAATGTTCATCAAATAAAGATTGGGAAGCTTATACTATATACGGATAGTAAGGAACTATTTGTAAACGATGATAAGATTGCTCTGACAAGGAGAGAATTTGATATAGTGAATCTTTTGGCAAGCAACCCAAGTAAAATATATTCTATTGAGGAAATTTATAATTATCTATATCCACAAAGTTCCGAAGCGCTTTTACGTTCGGTTTCAGAGTACATTTATCAAATTCGTCAAAAGCTGAAACCTTATCAATTAAATCCAATTAAAACCTTGTACGGTGGAGGATATCAATGGGTAGAATCAAAAGTTTTAGACAATTAATTCGAGAAACCTGTTGGAGAATTATTTGGCAGTTTAGTCTTGGCTTACTAATGGCCTATCTTATTCCCTTAGCTTCAGTATCTATACAAATAAATGAAGATGGGAAACCTCTAAACAATAGTGGTGTTCTATCAATCTTTTTTAATGTGTCATCATGGATATATATTTGTGTTTTATTGATTATTCTAATAAGTTATCACATTGGAAAATTGTTGAAAAAACTGAGTTATGAAATGACTTTGATTTATGAAAATAGTATGTGGTTGGAGAAGGAATGTACAGAAAGTTTAACGGTTAAAGAATTTCGCGAGACAGGAAATCGGATTATTGTGATGCAAGATAGAATTCGACAATTAATAGTTGATGAGAAACAGCAGAAGGAAGATTTAATGTTTCAGGTTTCAGCAGCTTCTCATGATTTAAAAACTCCCTTAACCATTATTAGGGGAAATGTGGAATTTTTGCAGACGATAACTGAAAACGACCAATCTCAAGAATGCTTAGCAGATATAGAAAGAGCTAGTCAACAGTTACTAGATTATTTCAATCAATTGATTCACTATTCTAAAACCTATTATGATGATGAGACAGGTTGGACGGAGTATTCCTCTTCAGATTTTATCAATGAATTAGAGAAAGAAGTCTCTTTTTTGATAAAAAATCAGATGAAGTTTTCTTTTGAACAAAATGTGAAAGGAACTGAAAACTATTATATAAATCCATCTATTCTGATTCGTGCCATACAAAATATTTTAACAAATGCTTTGGAATACGCCGATAAACAGAACCCTAAAATTAAAATTAGAGTAGAGCAAGAGGGGAAGGAATTGAAAATAGGTATATGGAATAATGGTTCGGAATTTCCAGAGGAAGTTTTAACTAATTTTGGAAAGCTCTTTTATCGTATGGATAAAGCTAGATCGGTTAAAGAGCAACATTATGGTATTGGACTTAGTTTTGTATGTAGAGTTGCAAAACTACACAAAGGCCGAGTTGAGCTTAGAAATAGAGACGCGGGAGCAGAAGTTTTAATAACTGTGAATTGTATTAAATCATAGTGATTTACTTGTTAATTATGATTGAATATATTTTATATGTGAGCTTTTAAACTATTTAACTTTTTTGACTAGTATAAGATGTAACGGTAGATAATAAAAACGAATGATGATATCTAGTTGATGAAAACTATTTATCATTCATTCGTTTTTTAATTATTGGATAATTTACGTAGCTTTATCTCGAACGTTGTTTTCCAGCGTTGCGATTTTTGTGTTTTTTCTTGCTTGTGATAGCAGTTGGTTGTTCAGGGGTAACGTCTTTTCGTCCACTTGGTGTAGAGAAAGCACGTGCTTTTGGTGGGTTCTTGGCTAGTTCTTCACGGACTTTTTTGCGAAGTTTTGGACGAACGATATAGTTGACGATAAACTGTTGGAGAATCATCATGAAACCACCGACAACCCAGTAAAGTGTGACACTAGCTGGTGAGAAGAGGGAGAAGACGACGATCATGAGTGGGCTCATGTAAATCATTTTCTTGATTTGTTCTCTTTGCATTTCATCTTCTACTCCGTGAAGTGAAAGGAGCGATTGAAGATAGTAAAGGACACCTGCGCAGGCAACCAAAATCATACTTGGAGAACCTAGAGGAATTCCTAGGTAGCTTGCTTGAGCAACACCTTCAGTATGTTGGGCAGCAAAGTAGATAGCTGAGAAGAAAGGCATTTGAAGGAGGATAGGGAAACATCCTACACCACCAAACATGCTGATGCCGTGCTCTTTTTGAGCTGCAAAGAGAGCTTGTTGGGCTTCGAGTTTTTCTTCTTGAGTAGTTGCTTCTTTGAGACGTGTTTGGTGTGGCTCAAGGACGTGCTTGAGGGCGTTCATCTTTTCAGAGTGAAGCGTTGCCTTCCATGATTGGTAGATACCAAGTGGCAAGATAATCAAGCGCACGATAATGGTTACGATAATGATAGCGACACCAAAGCCTAGCCCTTTATCAGTAGCGAAGTACTTGATAGCTTCTCCCATCGGGGCACCCAAGAAATCCCAAACGGGACCAATTGGCTTACCTGTTGCTTTATCAATCTGAACGCAACCTGCCAAAACTAGCAACATAGCCACTCCCATAGCTGAGAGTGCAAAACGTTTAATAGATTTCACTGTTTTTATTCCTTCTTTAAAAATTATACCTTTCTATTCTACTGTTTTTTTACAAAATATACAATAGTTCTAGAGACCTAATTTGCGATTTTAAAGTCAGGGTAGGGAGGAAAGTTGCTTAGTTTGACATCTAAGTAGCTGACTTTTGAAAAAGGTGTGGGTCCTTTGCGGATTTCTTGGATAAATTTTGCCATGATAGCAGATGAGTCTGCTTGGGCTAAGATTTCCACTGTGCCATCGTCGTTATTCCATACCCGACCTGTGATGCCACCAATTTCAAGCGCCAAGCTGTAAACACCCCAACGAAAGCCGACTCCCTGTACCCTACCTTGGGCGATCATCCTAACCTTTTGCATACAAAACCCCTTTGATTGTGTTATAATATTTCTATGACTATTATAACCTCAAAAGCTAATTCTGTGGTAAAAAATGCCAAGAAATTACACCAAAAAAAATACCGCAAGTCTGCTTATTTGATTGAAGGCTGGCACTTGTTTGAAGAAGCTGTTCAAGCTGGAGTGACTATTGAGAAAATCTTTGCCCTAGAAAGTTACCGAGATCAGTTAGCTATTTTTCCGCAAACTGTCTGGGTGTCAGAGGATATTTTGCTAGATTTGGCAGATTCTCAGACTCCACAGGGAATTGTTGCGGTGGTTCAAAAAGAAGAAGTAGGGCAAGCTGACTTTAGTCAGGGCAAGTTCTTGTTTTTGGAAGATGTACAAGATCCTGGTAATGTGGGAACGATCATTCGGACTGCGGATGCAGCAGGTTTTACTGGAGTGATTGTTTCAGAAAAGTCGGCAGATATCTACAGTCTCAAAACCCTACGTTCCATGCAAGGCAGTCATTTTCATCTGCCTATTTACCGGATGTCTAGTCAAAGGCTTCTCGAGGGAGCTAAAGAGGCAGCTATCCCAGTGCTAGCAACAACCTTATCTAAAGATTCTGTTGATTACAGAGAACTGCCTCCTATAGAAAATTTTGTACTAGTCATGGGAAATGAGGGGCAAGGAATTAGTCCCCTTATGGCTGAAAGTGCAGACCAGTTGGTCCACATTAGTATGAAGGGGCAGGCGGAGAGTCTCAATGTTGCCGTTGCAGCTGGTATTTTAATTTTCCATTTAAGCTAATTTTAACTTTCTTTGTTATAATCAAGGAAAGATGTTCATAGAAAAGGAGAAAAGATGAATCACACTATTATTCACGACCGCGCAGGTCTCAATCAATTTTATGCTAAGGTTTATGCCTTTGTTGGTCTGGGGATCGGACTATCCGCTTTAGTATCAGGTCTTATGTTGACCGTCTTTCAGTCTCAGTTGGTTTACTTTTTGATGCAGGGACGCCTCTGGTTGACCATTGCTACTTTTGCAGAGCTAGCTCTGGTCTTTGTTGCCAGCAGTATGGCTTCGAAGAATAGTCCAGCGGCTCTTCCAGTATTTTTACTTTACTCAGTATTAAACGGCTTTACCCTCAGTTTTGTGGTGGCCTTCTATACTCCAGGTACAGTTTTATCTGCCTTTGTATCAAGCGCCCTTCTCTTCTTTGTCATGGCGGCAGTCGGTATGTTCACCAAGAAAGATTTGAGTGGCCTTGGTCGGGCTATGATGGCGGCTCTTATCGGTTTGTTGATTGCTATGGTAGTCAATATTTTCTTGGCTAGCGGTTTCTTTGATTATATGATTAGCGTAGCCATGGTCTTGGTCTTCTCTGGGCTGATTGCTTGGGACAACCAAAGAATTCGCTATGCATATGAGCAATCACAAGGTCGTGTAGAGACAGGTTGGGTTGTGTCAATGGCTCTCAGTATCTATCTTGATTTTATCAATCTTTTCCTAAGTATTCTACGTATCTTCGGTCGCAATGACTAAAGGTCCCTAACATCAGTGTTCGAAGGAGCACTGATTTTTTTATATTTGGTCTTTTCTTTTCTTGGAAATAGGTGTATAATGCTTTTAATTAATTTTTTGAGGAGTAGTTTATGAAGAAAAGTTTTATCCATCAACAAGAAGAAATTTCCTTTGTCAAAAACACTTTTACCCAGTATTTGAAAGATAAGTTAGAAGTTGTCGAAGTTCAAGGTCCTATCTTGAGTAGGGTCGGCGACGGGATGCAGGACAACTTATCAGGTGTGGAGAATGCCGTATCGGTCAAGGTTCTCCAAATCCCTGATGCTACTTATGAAGTGGTGCACTCCCTTGCCAAATGGAAACGCCACACTTTGGCTCGTTTTGGTTTCGGTGAAGGTGAAGGTCTTTTCGTCCACATGAAGGCCCTTCGTCCAGACGAAGATTCGCTTGATGCGACCCACTCTGTTTATGTTGACCAGTGGGACTGGGAGAAGGTTATCCCAAATGGACAACGTAACATTGCCTACCTAAAAGAAACAGTTGAGAAGATTTATAAGGCTATTCGCCTGACTGAGCTAGCTGTTGAAGCCCGCTATGATATTGAGTCTGTCTTGCCAAAACAAATCACCTTTATCCACACAGAAGAGTTGGTAGAACGCTACCCAGACTTGACACCAAAAGAGCGTGAAAATGCTATTTGTAAAGAATTTGGAGCAGTCTTCTTGATCGGTATCGGTGGTGAATTACCAGACGGTAAACCGCACGATGGACGTGCACCAGACTACGATGACTGGACAAGTGAGTCTGAAAATGGCTATAAGGGTCTAAATGGTGATATTCTTGTTTGGAATGAGTCTCTGGGGGGAGCCTTTGAGTTGTCTTCTATGGGAATCCGTGTAGATGAAGAAACTCTTCGCCGTCAGGTTGCCATCACAGGTGATGAAGACCGTTTAGAATTGGAATGGCACAAGGCTTTGTTGAACGGCTTATTCCCATTGACAATCGGTGGAGGAATTGGACAATCTCGGATGGCCATGTTCCTACTTCGCAAGAAACACATCGGAGAAGTGCAAACAAGTGTTTGGCCTCAAGAAGTCCGCGATACTTACGAAAATATTTTGTAGAGAATCGAACCGCAAGGTTCGGTTTTCTTTCTCTTTTCGCTCATAATTTGGTATAATAAACGGTATGAAGATCGTATCAGGAATCTATGGGGGACGCCCCCTCAAGACACTAGAAGGCAAGACGACAAGACCTACTTCAGATAAGGTTAGGGGAGCCATTTTTAACATGATTGGTCCCTACTTTGAAGGTGGACGAGTCTTGGACCTTTATGCAGGTAGTGGTGCTTTATCTATCGAGGCAGTATCGCGTGGCATGTCCAGTGCTGTTTTGGTGGAGCGAGACCGTAAGGCTCAGGCTATCGTGGCTGAAAATATTCAGATGACCAAGGAAGTTGGGAAATTTCAACTCCTCAAGATGGATGCAGAAAGGGCATTGGAACAGGTATCTGGGGAATTTGACCTCATTTTCTTAGACCCTCCTTATGCCAAGGAACAAATCGTAGCAGATATTGAAAAAATGGCTGAGAAAGAGCTTTTTTCTGAAGATGTCATGGTCGTGTGTGAGACGGATAAGGCCGTCGAACTTCCAGAAGAAATTGCCTGCCTGGGCATCTGGAAGGAAAAGATTTATGGAATTAGTAAGGTGACAGTCTATGTCAGATAAGATTGGCTTATTCACAGGCTCATTTGATCCTATGACAAATGGGCATCTGGATATCATTGAACGGGCGAGCAAACTCTTTGATAAGCTCTACGTAGGTATTTTTTTTAATCCTCACAAACAAGGATTTCTCCCTATCGAAAATCGTAAACGGGGGTTAGAAGATGCTTTGAAACATTTGGGAAATGTTGAAGTCGTGTTTTCACATGATGAATTGGTGGTTGATGTCGCAAAAAGACTGGGAGCTACTTGTCTAGTGCGTGGTTTGAGGAATGCGTCGGATTTGCAATATGAAGCCAGTTTTGATTACTACAACCATCAGCTGTCTTCTAATATAGAGACCATTTATTTACATAGCCGACCTGAACATCTCTATATCAGTTCATCAGGTGTTAGAGAGCTTTTGAAGTTTGGTCAGGATATTACCTGCTATGTTCCCGAGAGTATTTTGGAGGAAATAAAAAATGAAAAAAAAGATTAGATGGCCCTTATATGTCATTGCGGCCTTGATTGTGACTTTCTTGGCATTTGTAGTGCCCTTGCCCTACTATATAGAAGTTCCAGGTGGTTCGGAAGATATTCGCCAAGTCCTTAAAGTAAATGACACAGAAGATAAGGAAGCTGGTGCCTATCAATTCGTTACGGTTGGTGTCCAACATGCCACTTTAGCCCATATGATTTATGCGTGGTTGACGCCTTTTACAGATATTCGTAGTGCCCAAGAGACTACAGGTGGCTCTTCCGATGTGGAATTTATGCGGATCAATCAATTCTACATGCAAACATCGCAAAATATGGCCAAATATCAAGGGTTAAAAACAGCTGGTAAGGATATTGAACTTAAATATCTCGGGGTTTATGTCTTGAATGTGACGGATAATTCGACCTTTAAAGGGATTCTCAACATCTCTGATACGGTCACAGCAGTCAATGATCAGACCTTCGACAGTTCCAAAGACTTGATTGATTACGTCAATTCTCAAAAATTAGGAGATTCTGTCAAGGTCACCTATGAAGAAGATGGGCAAACCAAGTCTGCAGAAGGAAAAATCATTACGCTAGAAAATGGCAAAAATGGAATTGGAATCGGCTTGATTGACCGTACGGAAGTGACCAGTGATATCCCAATTCGCTTTTCAACAGCTGGTATCGGCGGTCCAAGTGCAGGTCTTATGTTTAGTCTGGCTATCTATACTCAAATAGCTGACCCAGGCCTTCGTAATGGCCGCATTGTTGCCGGTACAGGAACTATTGACCGCGATGGGAATGTGGGGGATATTGGAGGTATTGATAAGAAAGTTGTAGCTTCGGCTAGAGAAGGTGCTGCGATTTTCTTTGCCCCTGATAACCCTGTTAGCGAAGAAGAACAAAGAGCACATCCTGATGCGAAAAACAACTACCAAACAGCCCTAGAAGCAGCCAAAACAATCAAGACAGATATGAAAATCGTGCCAGTTAAAACCCTACAAGATGCAATTGATTACTTGAAAAACAATCCCTAGTTTTTAAGTGAAGTTTCCAAACTAGCGCACAAACAGAGAAGATGGTATAATAGTCAAATGGTTCAATTATTATTCACTCTAAGCAGTCACATGCTCTTTATTTATGTGAGTTTTTACCTTTTAAAGGATCTTGTTAGATGGGAAAAGGTTTTAAAAGTGACAGCTGAGAATACAGGAAAAGTTCGTTTACTAGTAGCCTTTTTCAGCATTGTAATGGGCTATATCTTGAGTTCTTTCTTTATCAGCCTATATCAGTTGTGGCAAGAAGCGCTTAGAGGATTATTATAAAATCAAATGTAAAGGAAGTAAGTATGGAAAAAATTGTGGTTCAAGGTGGCGATAATCGTCTGGTAGGAAGTGTTACGATCGAAGGAGCAAAGAATGCAGTCTTGCCCTTGTTGGCAGCGACTATTCTAGCAAGTGAAGGAAAGACCGTCTTGCAGAATGTTCCTATCTTGTCAGATGTTTTCACTATGAATCAGGTGGTTCGTGGTTTGAATGCCAAGGTAGATTTTGATGAAGAAGCTCATCTTGTTGAGGTGGACGCGACTGGCGATATCACTGAGGAAGCTCCTTACAAGTATGTCAGCAAGATGCGTGCATCTATCGTTGTCTTGGGACCAATTCTTGCTCGTGTAGGTCATGCTAAGGTATCCATGCCAGGTGGTTGTACGATTGGTAGCCGTCCTATTGATCTTCATTTGAAAGGTCTAGAAGCTATGGGGGCTAAGATTAGTCAGACAGCTGGTTACATCGAAGCCAAGGCCGATCGCTTGCATGGTGCTCATATCTATATGGACTTCCCAAGTGTTGGTGCTACGCAGAATTTGATGATGGCAGCGACTCTAGCTGATGGGGTAACAGTGATTGAAAATGCTGCGCGTGAGCCTGAGATTGTTGACCTAGCTATTCTCCTCAATGAAATGGGAGCTAAGGTCAAAGGTGCTGGTACAGAGACCATTACCATTACCGGTGTTGACAAACTTCATGGTACGACTCACAATGTAGTCCAAGACCGTATCGAAGCAGGAACCTTTATGGTAGCTGCTGCCATGACTGGTGGTGATGTCTTGATTCGAGACGCTGTCTGGGAGCACAACCGTCCCTTGATTGCCAAATTGCTTGAAATGGGAGTGGAAGTGACAGAGGAGACTGAAGGAATTCGAGTTCGCTCTCAACTAGAAAATTTAAAAGCTGTTCATGTGAAAACCTTGCCCCACCCAGGATTTCCAACAGATATGCAGGCCCAATTTACAGCCTTGATGACCGTCGCAAAAGGGGAATCAACTATGGTGGAGACAGTTTTCGAAAATCGTTTCCAACATCTAGAAGAAATGCGTCGCATGGGCTTGCACTCTGAGATTATCCGTGATACAGCTCGTATTGTTGGTGGTCAACCTTTGCAGGGAGCAGAAGTTCTTTCAACTGACCTTCGTGCCAGCGCAGCATTGATTTTAACAGGTTTGGTAGCGCAAGGAGAAACTGTGGTCGGTAAATTGGTTCACTTGGATAGAGGTTACTACCGTTTTCATGAGAAGTTGGCGCAGCTAGGTGCTAAGATTCAGCGGATTGAGGCAAGTGATGAAGATGAGTAAGAAATCAAGCTACGTAATCAAGCGTTTACTTCTAGTCATTTTGGTACTGTTTTTAGGTGCTCTGGCCCTAGGAATCGGCTTAATGGTAGGTTATGGAATCTTGGGCAAGGGTCAAGATCCATGGGCTATCCTGTCTCCAGCAAAATGGCAGGAATTGATTCATAAATTTACAGGAAATTAGGCTGGAGAACCAGTCTTTTTCTAGAGATAAGGAGAAAAATGGATAAAAAAACAAGACAGACACTGATCGGACTGCTAGTGTTATTACTCTTATCTGCGGGAAGCTATTATATCAAGCAGATGCAATCGACATCTAATAGTCCTAAAACAAAGGTTAGTCAGAAAAAACAAGCGTCTGAAGCTCCTAGTCAAGAGTTGGCAGAAAGTGTCTTAACAGATGCAGTCAAAAGCCAAATAAAAGGGAGTCTTGAGTGGAATGGCTCAGGTGCTTTTATCGTCAATGGTAATAAAACAAATCTAGATGCCAAGGTTTCAAGTAAGCCCTACGCTGATAATAAAACAAAGACAGTGGGCAAGGAAACAGTGCCAACCGTAGCTAATGCCCTCTTGTCTAAGGCTACTCGCCAGTACAAAAATCGTGAAGAAACTGGGAATGGTTCGACTTCATGGACTCCTCCAGGCTGGCATCAGGTTAAGAATCTAAAGGGTACTTATACCCATGCGGTCGATAGAGGTCACTTGTTAGGCTATGCCTTAATCGGTGGCTTGGATGGTTTTGATGCCTCAACAAGCAATCCTAAAAACATTGCTGTTCAAACAGCCTGGGCAAATCAGGCACAGGCCGAAGATTCGACTGGTCAAAACTACTATGAAAGCATGGTACGTAAAGCCTTGGACCAAAACAAGCGCGTCCGTTACCGTGTAACTCTTTATTATGCTTCAAACGAGGATTTAGTTCCTTCAGCTTCACAGATTGAAGCCAAGTCTTCAGACGGAGAATTGGAATTTAATGTTCTAGTTCCCAATGTTCAAAAAGGGCTTCAACTGGATTACCGAACTGGAGAAGTAACGGTAACTCAGTAAAAGATAACATAAACTCCTATGTCACTTGTGGATATAGGAGTTCTTTTTTACTAGTTTAAGCAGGGCTACAATAGACACTGCTACTCAAAGAAAATCAAAGTGCAAACTAGGAAGCCAGCCGCAGGTTGCTCAAAGCACATCTTTGAGGTTGCAGATGAAGCTGACGTGGTTTGAAGAGACCTTCGAAGAGTATGAGAAAAAATAATATGTACTGGACTATATTTTGTGATATAATAAAGGATAAGATACTATTTTAGGAGAAGAACTATGGAAGACCCAAGTAGTCAGAATTTGTTGCTACAATTTGTTTTATTGTTTATCTTGACAGTGTTAAATGCCTTTTTCTCAGCCACAGAAATGGCCATGGTTTCACTTAACCGTGCGCGGGTTGAACAAAAGGCAGAAGAAGGAGATAGGCGCTATATCCGTCTGCTGAAGGTACTAGAAAATCCTAACCACTTTTTATCAACTATTCAAGTAGGGATTACCCTGATTACGATCTTATCAGGTGCGAGTTTGGCAGAAACTCTAGGACGAGAAATTGCATCCTGGCTTGGAAATGGCGAAACAGCTTATGCCGTTGCAAGTTTTCTATCTTTAGCATTTTTGACTTATATTTCCATCGTTTTTGGGGAATTGTATCCTAAGAGAATCGCTCTTAATCTAAAGGATGCCTTGGCGATTCGTACAGCGCCAGTTATCATTGGGCTGGGGAAACTAGTTAGTCCCTTTGTTTGGCTCTTGTCTGCATCTACCAATCTCTTGAGTCGCTTGACTCCTATGACCTTTGACGATGCTGATGAAAAAATGACCCGTGATGAAATTGAATACATGCTGACAAATAGTGAAGAAACACTAGATGCTGACGAAATTGAAATGTTACAAGGAATTTTTTCACTGGACGAATTAATGGCCAGAGAAGTCATGGTTCCTCGAACGGATGCCTTTATGGTCGATATTCAGGATGATAGTCAAACCATCATCCAAAGTATTTTAAAACAAAATTATTCTCGTATCCCTGTCTATGATGGGGATAAGGACAATGTGATTGGGATCATTCACACCAAGAGTCTCCTTAAGGCGGGTTTTGTGGACGGTTTTGACAATATTGTTTGGAAGAAAATCTTACAAGATCCACTCTTTGTTCCTGAAACTATTTTTGTGGATGACTTGTTAAAAGAATTGCGTAATACCCAAAGACAAATGGCAATCTTGCTAGATGAATACGGTGGGATGGCTGGTTTGGTGACTCTGGAAGACCTCTTAGAGGAAATCGTTGGGGAAATCGATGATGAAACGGACAAAGCAGCAATAGATGTTCATCAGATTGGCGATGGTACTTACATTGTTCAAGGTACCATGAATCTCAATGATTTTAATGACTACTTTGATGTTGAACTGGAAAGTGATGACGTTGATACCATCGCTGGTTACTATTTGACAGGAGTTGGGACCATTCCAACGACTGAGAAACTCAGTTATGAATTAGTCAGTCAAAACAAGCAGCTTATCCTAACCAATGATAAAGTGAAAAATGGACGTGTTACCAAGGTAAAAGTCCAAATTACCGAAGTTGAAATAGAAGAAGAAACAGAGTAAACTAGAGGCTTTTGTCACCAGGTGTGACGAAGCTTTTTCAGTTGATTTCATACTCTTCGAAAATCAAATTCAAACCGCGTCAACGTCGCCTTGCCGTACGCAAGTACAGCCTGCGGCTAGTTTCCTAGTTTGCTCTTTGATTTTCATTGAGTATCAAAAGATTGTCTCCTAAAAAGAAGTTTGCCCCAAATTCACCCCAAAAGTTTTTGTAAGTTATATGTATTTATCCGAAGAAAATAAAAAAAGCCCTTTAAACTGGGCTTTCTGTTTAAATGAAACTTGAAAAATCAAGTTATAGAAGGCGGTAGACGGATTTGAACCGACGATCAAGCTTTTGCAGAGCCGTGCCTTACCACTTGGCTATACCGCCTTAACGTTTATTATTATACCTTGAAAATGATTTTCAGTCAATAGCTTTTTCAGATTTTTTGTGTCAATAAGCCTAAATATTCTGAAAATTCGTTTACTTTTCTTGAAATCTATGATATAATTGATGATAACCTATACTTTATTTATAAGAGGAGTAAATAAATGAAAAAAAGTCAAGTGCTTGCTGTAGCGGGAGCTACCTTATTAGCGTCAGGAGTTCTAGCTGCGTGTTCAAACACTAGTTCAAACAATGCTAAACTAGCAAAAGATTACCAATATGTTTATCAAACAGATCCAGAAACCTTGGATTATATCGTCAGCAATATCGATTCAACATCATTCGTCACAACAAATGCTGTAGATGGTTTGTTGGCTAATGATAAATATGGTAACCTGGTTCCTTCTATTGCTGAATCATGGACAGTTTCAAAAGATGGTTTGACTTATACCTATAAAATCCGTAAGGATGCTAAATGGGTGACAGCAGAAGGAGAAGAATACGCTCCTGTAACTGCTAAAGACTTCGTTACTGGTTTGAAACATGCCGTAGATGGAAAATCAAAAGGACTTTCAATCGTTAGCTCTTCTATTAAGGGATTAGAAGCCTATATCAAGGGTGAAACAAGCGATTTTTCAACCGTTGGAGTAAAAGCACTTGATGATCAAACACTAGAATATACTTTGAACCAGCCAGAAACTTTCTGGAATGACAAGACCACTAGTGGTGTTTTGATGCCGGTTAATGAAGAATTCTTAACTTCAAAAGGGGAAGGTTTTGGTGCCCCAACCGATGCTAACTCTATTCTTTATAACGGTCCATTTGTCTTAAAATCTGTAACTCCAAAATCATCTATCGAGATGGCTAAAAATGATGCTTACTGGGACAAAGAAAATGTAAAAATTGAGAACGTTAAGTTCACTTTCTGGGATGGTAAGGACCAAGATGTGATTGCTAAAGGTTTTGCTGATGGTCAATATAGCAAGGCTCGTATCTTCCCTACAAGTTCTACATATGAAAAATATGCAGCTGACTTCAAAGATAACATTTACTTTAATGAACCAGGAGCGGGTGTTGCAACTGTCAGCTTGAACTATGGCCGTACAACCTATAACCACACTGCTAAAACAAGTGATGCTCAAAAGACATCTACTCAGAAAGCATTGCTAAACAAGGAATTCCGTCAAGCCTTGAACTTTGCTGTCGATCGCAATTCTTACTCAGCTCAAACAAATGGTACTGATGGAGCTGCAGTAGCCATCCGTAATACGTTTGCACCTTATAATCTTCAAGTTGGTAAGAAAACATTTGGTGAATTGGTACAAGATAGCTTGGCTAAGACAAATTCTTCTACTTGGTCAAACGTGTCTCTAGCAGATTCTCAAAATGGCCTTTACAATGAAGAAAAAGCTAAAGAAGTCTTTGCTAAAGCTAAATCAAGCCTACAAGCTGAAGGTGTTGAATTCCCAATCCACTTGGATGCCTTGGTTATCCAAGAATCAACAGCGGTTGTAAACCGTGTTCAATCATTGAAACAATCAATTGAAAAAGTATTGGGTTCAGACAACGTTGTTGTAGACTTACAACAAATGACTCAAGCAGAAGCTTTACCAATTTCATTTAGCGCTCCAACAGCTAAAGAGCAAGACTGGGATATCCATACCTTGCTAGGATGGAATCCTGACTATCAAGATCCTTCTACTTTCTTGGATCAATTCGTCCTTAAGGGAGGAAGCACTCGCCTTTACCTTGGTATTGACCAAAATACAGATGCATCAGTAGTAAACAAACTTGGTTTAGCTGACTATGGAAAATTACTTGATGACGCAAATAGCGAAAACCAAGATGTTCAAAAACGTTATGAAAAATACGCGGTAGCACAAGCTTGGTTGACTGACAATGCTTTGACAATTCCAGTAATGGCTTCTCCTAAAGAAACAGCCGTTTCATATGTTTCAAAAGTTCTACCATTTAGCTCTTCATATTCTGTAGCCGGCCTTAAAGGTGAAAATTCAGGATACTTGAAGTACACTGAAGTTGGTGAAAAAGCGATTACCAAAGAAGAGTATGAAAAAGCTCGTGAAAAATGGTTGAAAGAAAAGACTGAGTCAAACGAGAAAGCTCAAAAAGAATTGGCAAGTCATGTGAAGTAAATAATTTTCAATAGAACTTTCTCTCCATGAGGAGAAGGTTCTTTTGGGATTTTTAAAGGAAATGATATGAAAAAATATATTTTTATGCGTGTTTTGCGGTCATTGGTTTCTATCTTCTTAGTAACAACCTTGACTTACACGATTATCTATACAATGGTTCCTCGAAAATTGATTTTCAAACAGGATACCAACTATAACAAGATTGCGACAACTGCTGATAAACGTGATAACTATGAGAATACCGTTTATGAGCGTATGGGCTATATCGAGTACTACGATACCAAAGAGTTGCAAGAAAAAGCTAGCCAGATGGATGCTTCTGTAACAGTTGAAGCTAATGACACCAACAAGGCCATCTATGAAAAATACATCAAACAAATCGGTCATGGTTGGACCCTGGGAGAATTTACTGAAAGTGGCCAATTCTACGCTACTCGTGAAATTCCAATTTTTGAACGTGTGTTTAAATTCTATGCAAACTTGCTTGATATCGACCACACAAACAAGATTCAGGACCCAGAAAATCCAAATTTGGAGCGTTATTTGCGTTTTGAAAATGATCCCGCTATCGGCTGGTCTCTGGTAGGTTCAGGGACTAAACACAAGTACCTCTTGTACTTCAATAGTCAGTTCCCATTTGTTCACCAAAACTTTGTGAACTTGAATTTGGGTGATTCATATCCAACTTATGCTAATACTCCTGTGCTTCAAGTTATCACACAAGGACAAGGTCAAACTAAGACATCAGAAGTGCAATTCCCAACTGGTAAGAAAACATCTTCAGTTAATATCTACTCAAGAACCTACAAATCGCCTAGTCAGGCTGATTCTCGTGAAGTAGCTAACTATGGGAAAGATGACCCATATACTGCAACTGAAAGCAACTACCAATATCCTTCTATGATTGCTAGCTCTGCAGTCGTTGGATTGATTGGTTTGGTGATTTCTTATGCGATTGCCGTGCCACTTGGTTCAGCTATGGCTCGCTTCAAGAATACTTGGATTGATAGCTTCTCAACAGGGTTTTTGACCTTCTTGATGGCCCTTCCAACCATTGCCTTGGTTTACATTGTTCGTTTGATTGGATCATCAATTGGTCTTCCAGATTCATTCCCTATCTTGGGTGCTGGAGATTGGCGTTCGTATGTTTTACCAGCAGTTATCCTTGGTTTATTGGGTGCTCCTGGTACAGCTATTTGGATTCGTCGTTACATGATTGACTTGCAATCACAGGACTTTGTTCGTTTTGCTCGTGCAAAAGGTTTGTCTGAAAAAGAAATTTCAAACAAACACATCTTTAAAAATGCCATGGTTCCGCTGGTTTCAGGAATTCCTGGTGCTGTTATCGGGGTTATCGGTGGTGCAACCCTTACTGAAACAGTCTTCGCTTTCCCAGGTATGGGTAAAATGTTGATTGACTCTGTAAAAGCATCTAATAACTCTATGGTCGTAGGTCTTGTCTTCATCTTTACATGTATTTCTATCTTCTCACTTCTTTTGGGAGATATTTGGATGACTATTATTGACCCACGTATTAAATTGACTGAGAAAGGAGGCAAATAATGTCTACAATCGATAAAGAAAAATTTCAGTTCGTAAAACGTGACGATTTTGCCTCTGAAGCCATTGATGCGCCAGCTTATTCATACTGGGGTTCAGTGTTTAGACAATTTATGAAGAAAAAATCAACTGTAGTCATGTTGGGAATCTTGGTAGCCATCATTTTGATGAGTTTCATCTACCCAATGTTTTCTAAGTTTGATTTCAATGATGTCAGTAAGGTAAACGACTTTAGTGCTCGTTATATCAAGCCAAATGCTCAGCATTGGTTCGGTACTGACAGTAACGGTAAATCGCTCTTTGACGGTGTCTGGTTCGGAGCTCGTAACTCTATCCTCATTTCTGTGATTGCGACAGTGATTAACTTGGTTATCGGTGTTTTTGTCGGTGGTATTTGGGGAATTTCAAAATCAGTTGACCGCGTGATGATGGAAGTTTACAACGTCATCTCAAACATCCCATCTCTTTTGATTGTCATTGTCTTGACTTACTCAATCGGAGCTGGATTCTGGAATCTGATTTTCGCCATGAGTGTAACAACATGGATTGGAATTGCCTTCATGATTCGTGTGCAAATCTTGCGTTACCGTGACTTGGAATACAACTTGGCGTCACGTACTCTGGGAACACCAACCTTGAAGATTGTTGCCAAAAATATCATGCCTCAATTGGTATCTGTTATTGTGACAACCATGACTCAAATGCTTCCAAGCTTTATCTCATACGAAGCCTTCTTGTCATTCTTCGGTCTTGGATTACCAATTACAGTGCCAAGTTTGGGTCGTTTGATTTCAGATTATTCACAAAACGTAACAACTAATGCTTACTTGTTCTGGATTCCATTGACAACTCTTGTCTTGGTATCCTTATCCCTTTTCGTAGTTGGTCAAAACTTAGCGGATGCTAGTGATCCACGTACACATAGATAGGAGTAGAAATGACAAAAGAAAAAAATGTAATTTTGACTGCTCGCGATATTGTCGTGGAATTTGACGTTCGTGACAAAGTATTGACAGCCATTCGCGGCGTTTCCCTTGAACTAGTTGAAGGAGAAGTACTAGCCTTGGTAGGCGAGTCAGGATCAGGAAAATCTGTTTTGACAAAGACCTTCACAGGTATGCTCGAAGAAAATGGTCGTATTGCCCAAGGAAGCATTGACTACCGTGGTCAAGATTTGACAGCTCTATCTTCTCACAAGGATTGGGAACAAATTCGTGGTGCTAAGATTGCGACTATCTTCCAAGATCCAATGACTAGTTTGGACCCAATTAAAACAATTGGTAGTCAGATTACAGAAGTTATTGTAAAACACCAAGGAAAAACGCCTAAAGAAGCGAAAGAATTGGCAATTGACTACATGAATAAGGTTGGGATTCCAGAAGCAGATAGACGTTTTGATGAATACCCCTTCCAATATTCTGGAGGAATGCGTCAACGTATCGTTATTGCGATTGCCCTTGCCTGTCGACCTGATGTCTTGATCTGTGATGAGCCAACGACTGCCTTGGATGTGACCATCCAAGCACAGATTATTGATTTGCTAAAATCTTTACAAAACGAGTACCATTTCACAACAATCTTTATCACCCACGACCTTGGTGTGGTGGCAAGTATTGCGGATAAGGTAGCGGTTATGTATGCAGGAGAAATCGTTGAGTATGGAACTGTTGAGGAAGTCTTCTATGACCCTCGCCATCCATATACATGGAGTCTCTTGTCTAGCTTGCCTCAGCTTGCTGATGATAAAGGGGATCTTTACTCAATCCCAGGAACACCTCCGTCACTTTATACTGACTTGAAAGGGGATGCCTTTGCCTTGCGTTCTGACTATGCAATGCAGATTGACTTCGAACAAAAAGCTCCTCAATTCTCAGTATCAGAGACGCATTGGGCTAAAACTTGGCTTCTTCATGAGGATGCTCCAAAAGTAGAAAAACCAGCTGTGATTGCAAATCTCCACGATAAAATCCGTGAAAAAATGGGATTTGCCCATCTGGCTGACTAGGAGGAAGGAAATGTCTGAAAAATTAGTAGAAATCAAAGATTTAGAAATTTCCTTCGGTGAAGGAAGTAAGAAGTTTGTCGCGGTTAAAAATGCTAACTTCTTTATCAACAAGGGAGAAACGTTCTCGCTTGTTGGTGAGTCAGGTAGTGGGAAAACAACTATTGGTCGTGCCATCATTGGTCTAAATGATACAAGTAATGGGGATATCATTTTTGATGGTCAAAAGATTAATGGTAAGAAATCGCGTGAACAAGCTGCGGAATTGATTCGTCGTATCCAGATGATTTTCCAAGACCCTGCGGCAAGTTTGAATGAACGTGCCACTGTTGATTATATTATTTCTGAAGGTCTTTACAATCATCATCTGTTCAAGGATGAAGAAGAACGTAAAGAGAAAGTTCAAAATATTATCCGTGAAGTAGGTCTTCTTGCTGAGCACTTGACTCGTTACCCTCATGAATTCTCAGGTGGTCAACGTCAACGTATCGGTATTGCCCGTGCCTTGGTCATGCAACCAGACTTTGTTATTGCGGATGAGCCCATTTCAGCCTTGGACGTTTCTGTGCGTGCTCAAGTCTTGAACTTGCTCAAAAAATTCCAAAAAGAACTTGGTTTGACCTATCTCTTCATCGCCCATGACTTGTCGGTTGTTCGCTTTATTTCAGATCGTATCGCAGTTATTTACAAGGGTGTTATTGTAGAGGTTGCTGAAACAGAAGAATTGTTTAACAATCCAATTCATCCATATACTCAAGCCTTGCTTTCAGCGGTACCTATCCCAGATCCAATCTTGGAACGCAAGAAGGTATTGAAAGTATATGATCCAGATCAACATGATTATGAGACTGATAAGCCATCTATGGTAGAAATCCGTCCAGGTCACTATGTTTGGGCGAACCAAGCAGAATTGGCACGTTACCAAAAAGGATTAAACTAATAATGGTTTTATAATTTCCATGTCAACTTTTATGGAAATTATAAACCTTTTTTGTTGGACTGATTTGAAAAGCTTTGAAAGCGTTCTGAAAGAATTTTTGAAAGAAATAGAATTCTTAGAAAATCATTGAATTATAGTGATATGAAATAAAATCTGAACAACTCGATTCGGAAAGTCAAAT
This sequence comes from Streptococcus pseudopneumoniae, assembly GCF_001072665.1. Classification (GTDB taxonomy): domain Bacteria; phylum Bacillota; class Bacilli; order Lactobacillales; family Streptococcaceae; genus Streptococcus; species Streptococcus pseudopneumoniae_S. Next base: position 38,765 of record NZ_JVJI01000119.1, read on the forward strand.
TAATTTCTAGAAAAGGTTTAGAAGTCGCGGCGTATTACTCTAGCTTCAATCTACTATATTCTAATACTCTTCGAAAATCTCTTCAAACCATGTCAGCTCTATCTGCCACCTCAAAACAGTGTTTTGAGCAACCTGAGGCTAGCTTCCTAGTTTGCTTTTTGATTTTCATTGAGTCTAATATCTACAATGTAAAAAACTCTAGCTATCAGTTCATTGATAGTTAGAGTTTTTTCTATTCATATGATTTAAGGAGATTAAATAAGGCTTCTACTTCTGATGACGGTGTAGCTGATTTAAGGTAAGCGTAATAAACTGTAAAAGTTATCTTATCCTTCGGTATAAGAGGAATTTTTATTAAATCATCATCTTCATCAGAAAGTGCGATATCAGCCAGTAAACTAAGGCCAATTCCTTTCTTTAAAAGTTCTTTAAGAATGACAATATCATCCGTCTTAAAGAATATTTCTGCCTTGTTTTGATGCTTTTGATTAAGCATTTCAAAAGCTTTCAGGTGAACAAAGTGTTCGTCTAAGAGTATAAAGGATTGATCTACTAATTCTTCAAAAGCGAGGGAAGGAACAGTGGCAAAAGGATGGTTCTTAGATAAAACGACATACAGTTCTTTATGAAATAGCTCGTGTGTCTCTATTGAAGGATAATTGAGAGGTTCAATCAAACCGAGTAGGCTTGCATTAAGGTCTCCCTTAAGGAGAAGGTTTAATAACTCTACGGAGCCACCGCGGATAGGACGTATCTTTTTTAAAAAATCGAATTTATCTTTTTCGTTTAAGGCAACAAAGAGATACTGAATGATAATAGGAGGGAATCCTACAGTAGAGTATTGTGCCAAGGAGCGATTAATTTCTTTGCGAGTAGAAATGACCTCAGGTAAAATCAGTTCTGTATGCTTTAGAAGGATTTGTCCTTGAGGAGTTAGCTTGAAGGAACGATGCGAGGGGTCATGGTGAATCAATTTGCAGTTAAAGTATTCCTCTAAGCGCTTGATAGCATAAGAAATAGATGGTTGGCTGACTTTATGTTGTTTTGCTACTTCCGTATAGGATTGAAGCTGGCAGAGGTCATAAAAATATTGTAGATCTTTTAAATTCATATGGGTTCACTTTCATTAGTTGGAGAAGGAAAATAAGTGGAAAACAGCAGATAAATAATTTTTATCCGTATCCTACAATTTGACTATACGAGTATTCACCAGTTAAAATGTAAGTGAGTCAGGGAGCTCAAAGATTATCTAAGATACTCTCAAAATTGACCAACATTTTTTCTCGTTTATCAATAGGGAGCTGTTTAATCTTCATGTTGATTCTTCTGAGTGAAAGATTGTCACTCTTATCAGAGGTTGATTCAAGGCTATCAAAATTGAAAAATTCCTCTGGGGTCATTTCTAGGGCGTCAATCACTTTTTCAAGACTGTGAATGGTCAGATTCACATTTTGGTTTTCAAGTTGATTGATATACTTAAGCCCGAGTCCTGCTTGTTCCGAAAGTTCTTCATGGCTCATTTTATTCTGTGTTCGAAAATATTTCACTTTTTGGGAAATATATTGTTGTAAATAGTTTTTAGTTGTCATATAAATAGAATACAAGTTTTATATGACAAAAAACACCTTGAAAAATACAAAGTATTACATAACATACCTATATGATATTTATTTTAATTAGGATTGTCAATTTGTATGATTGGTTTATTTTACTCGAAACTTTTAGTAAAGAGAGATCATCTAGAGTTTGATGAGTTCAGAAATTTATAACATATGCGTATACAGTTGTATTATTTAAACAACAACGTTTTACGAACAATTCGTCTCATGTGGTATAATATAAGTAAAAAGGAGGTTGCACTATGACTGCACATGATATTTTAAACAATCCTTTCCTCAATAAAGGTACTGCTTTTACCTTAGAGGAGCGAAAGGAACTAGGCCTTATTGGTTTACTGCCACCGTATGTTCAAACGATTGAAGAACAAGCGGCGCAAACTTATGCACAAATGCAAACAAAAGCCAATGATTTGGAAAAACGTCTTTTCCTAATGGAAATTTTTAATACCAACCGGACTCTTTTCTATTACCTCTTTTCTCAACATTTGGAAGAATTCAATCCAATTGTATACGATCCAACCATTGCAGATACGATTGAAGGCTATAGTGACCTCTTTGTAGATCCCCAATATGCGGGATATCTTGATATCAATCATCCTGAAAATATTGAAGCTACTTTGAAAAACGCTGCCGGGGGTCGCGAGATTCGTCTCATTGTTGTAACAGATGCAGAAGGAATCCTTGGAATTGGCGACTGGGGAACAAATGGTGTCGATATTTCTGTTGGGAAATTGATGGTCTATACGGGTGCTGCTGGGATCGATCCTTCGATGGTCCTTCCTTTAGTCATTGATGCAGGGACTAACCGTGAAGAACTTCGTAACAATCCTAATTACTTAGGAAATCGTCACGAACGGGTTCGCGGAGATCGTTACTACGACTTTATTGACCAATTTGTTCAAACAGCAGAACGTCTCTTTCCTAAACTCTACCTTCACTGGGAAGACTTCGGCCGCTCGAATGCTGCCAATATTCTTGAAAAATACCGGAAACAAATTCCAACCTTTAATGATGATATTCAAGGTACAGGAATCGTTACCTTGGGTGGTATCTTTGGTTCGCTGGATATTAGTGGTGAAAAATTAACAGATCAAGTTTATCTCTGCTATGGTGGTGGTACTGCGGGTGCAGGAATTGCCTCTCGTGTTCTTCGTGAAATGGTAAGTGAAGGTCTTTCTGAAGAAGAAGCCTATGAACGTTTCTTTATGGTTGATAAACAAGGTCTTCTCTTTGATGACATGGATGACTTGACACCAGAGCAAAAACCATTTGCTAAGAAACGTGCTGACTTTAGTAACGCAGAGAAGTTGACTGACCTGCTTGAAGTAGTGAAGACTGTGAAGCCAACCATTCTTGTAGGAACTTCAACTCAGCCTAATACCTTCACTAAAGAAATAGTAGAAGCTATGTGTGAAAACACAGAACGTCCAATGATCTTCCCTTTGTCAAATCCAACTAAATTGGCAGAAGCTAGTGCCAAAGATTTGATTGAATGGTCAGATGGCAAAGCTTTTGTCGCAACAGGAATTCCTGCTGATACGGTTTCTTATAAAGGTGTAGACTATGTGATTGGTCAAGCAAATAATGCCCTGATTTACCCAGGTCTTGGTCTAGGTATGCTGGCTTCTGAAGCAAGTCTTTTGACTGATGAAATGATTGGAGCAGCGGCGCATTCATTGAGTGGTATTGTCAATCCAGGCCAACCAGGAGCTCCTGTCTTGCCACCATTCAAGTATGTAGCAGATGTTTCTATTAAAGTAGCAGAAGCAGTCGCTAAAAAAGCACAAGAGCAAGGTCTTGCACGCGCTAAGGAAACAGATATGGTCAAAGCAGTTCGTGATTTGAAGTGGTATCCAGAGTATAAATAATTCATTTCTGCTGCCTATCCTCGGGATACTTGGCTTATTTTGGATATGTTAGCAATCTACAGAGTTGATAACCGAAAAGTAAAGAGATTGTCGTATTGACTATTGGTTTTAAACAATATAAAATAACTGTCGATTTTTTGTCCGACTGCCAAGAGTCAGTTTAATACTACACTACAATCAAAATGCATTATATAATAGTGATATGAAATCAACCAAAGAAGAAATACAAGTTATCAAAACACTTTTAAAAGACTCTAGTACAACTAAATACCATAAAAGTCTTCAAATCGTTCTATTTTGTCTAATGGGCAAATCTTTGAAATTATCCTAAAAGAATTATGAAAGAATTTTCGAAAAATTTTAAAAAATTCTGAAATATTCTTGACAGGTGATGAAAAAGGTGGTAAGATAGGAAACATCAAAAAAGAAAGCAGAAAAAGAAATGAATAAGAAACAAGCTGTAACGATGAATCAAAACTTTTACTTTAGCTACTTTAGATAGTGTTTGTAGACATGTCACCATGGATGCAAACAGTTCAAGCAATTTGTTTGTATCTATGTGGCTAAGATTTTTGATTGTGGTCCATATAGATGAATATCTAAATGGACTAGCAAAGTTATAACTTGTTAGATTATTTCAAGCATCCGTTTAGGTAGTATCTAGGCGGTTTTTTGTTTTATCTTTTCTGAGAAGGAGTTTCATTATGAAAGTTGTTCGAAAATTACTAGCCCCCCTCTTGGTAGTGGGGATCCTCTTGACCTCTCTGATCAGTTTGCATCAGTTGAAGGCAGATAAGAAAAAAGATGTTTTTCGTATCGGTATTTCGCAGTTTATTACCCACCAGTCCTTAGACGCTACTAGAGAAGGGTTTGTGGATGAGCTGGCCAAGCAAGGCTATGTTGAGGGGAAAAATATCGAGATTGATTTGCAAAATGCACAGGGAGAACAAAGAAATCTAAAAACGATTTCCCAGCAACTGGCAGAATCTAGTGATGTCGTTCTAGCCATCGCAACGCCTTCTGCTCAGAGCTTGGCTAATACAACACAAACGACACCGGTTATCTTTTCAGCTGTAACAGATCCTGTCAGTGCCAAGTTGGTTGAGTCAAGAGAACATCCTGGGGGTAATGTAACTGGGACAAGCGACCAGTCATCAGATGCCATTTCAACCCAAATCAATTTGATAAAGAAAGTGTTGCCAAAAGCTAAAACGATTGGAATCCTCTATACTCAGAGCGAGCCCAATTCAGTTGTCCAAAAGGATGAAGCTAAGCGACTTCTGGAAGAAAAAGGCTTTACCGTTGTTGAAAAAACAATCTTGGACAGTAACAACGTCAAGGCTGCTGCAGAGAGCTTGATGGCAGAGGTGGATATGGTTTTTGTCCCAACGGATAATATCATTTCGTCAACCATGGAAACAGTCAAGCAGGTTTCTATTAAACACAAGGTTCCAGTATTTGGTGGTTCAACAGAAATGATTGCTGTTGGTGGCTTGTATAACTACGGTACCAATTATGAAGAATTGGGGCGTCAGACAGCACGCATGTTGATTCGTGTCTTAAAAGGTGAAAAGCCAGAAAATATAGCAGTTGAGTTGCCTGAAAAACTGGAATTGCATACCAATCAAGAAATGGCAGATGCACTAGGAATTGATATTAGTAAGTTAGAAGGCAAGGAATAAGGAGGTTTAAGATGAATTTTGTGTTATCTAGTTTATCAGAAGGTTTGTTGTGGTCGATTATGGCGATTGGGGTCTACTTGACTTTCCGTATTTTGGATATTGCGGATATGACTGCTGAAGGAGCCTTTCCTTTGGGGGCAGCTGTCGTTGTATCGCAGATACAGGCAGGGACAAATCCTTGGATTGCGACCTTACTTGCTTTGCTGGCAGGTATGGTAGCTGGTCTTGTATCAGGAATGCTCCACACCAAGATGAAAATCCCAGCTCTCTTGACAGGGATTGTGACCTTGACAGGGCTTTATTCAATCAATATTAAAATCATGGGCAGTGTGCCCAACCTTTCCTTGGGAGATTCTTCAACTGTCTTTAAACAATTGGCGAGCTTGGGGCTGACAAATGAAGAAGCTGTTTTCTCATTCAGTTTGGCCTGTCTCCTACTTGTTTGTTTGGTCTTGACTCTTTTGATGAAAACGGAGATTGGCTTGGTCTTGCGTTCGACTGGGGACAATATTCCGATGAGTGAGGCCAATGGGGTTAATGTAGACACCATGAAGATTGTTGGTTACATGATTTCAAACGGCTTGATTGCCCTATGTGGTTCCTTGTTTGCCCAAAATGATGGATTTTCAGATGTGACTTCTGGGACAGGAACCATCGTTGTTGGTTTGAGTGCAGTGATTATTGCGGAAGTCTTGATACATGACTTGACTATTGGAGGCCGCTTGTTATCCATCGGAATTGGTGCTATTGTATACCGTTTGATTATTTTAAATATCTATGAAATCCCAAATCTAGATCAAAACTTAGTACGTCTCTTTAATGCAATCTTGCTCGCCTTAGTTTTATTTGCACCAGAATTGCAAAAGAGATTAAAGATTCGTGGTCTGAAATTGAGAAATGAATAGGAGGAGAAAGTTATGGCAAGTTTGTTAACACTTGAAAATATTCACAAAACATTTGAAGCAGGGACGGTCAATGAGAACAATGTCCTCAAAGGATTAGATTTAGAGGTTGAAGAGGGAGATTTTATCTCTGTGATTGGTGGAAATGGAGCAGGGAAATCCACTTTGATGAATATCTTGGCTGGCAATCTATCGGTGGATGAAGGGGACCTTTTATTGGCAGGGAAATCCATTAAAAATCTGAGTGTCAGAAAGAGAGCCAAGGATATTGCCCGTGTTTTTCAAGATCCTAAGATGGGAACAGCTTCTCGTTTGACGATTGAGGAGAATATGGCTATTGCCTTGAGACGCGGGCAGAAGAGAGGGCTTGGTTGGGGCGTGAAGGAGAAGGATAGAATCCAGTTCCAAGAGGCCTTGAAGGAGTTGAATATTGGTCTTGAAAACCGCTTAAAAGTAGATACTCAATACCTCTCAGGAGGACAAAGACAGGCTTTGACCCTAGTCATGGCAGCTCTGGTGAAACCCAAACTCTTGCTTTTGGATGAACATACTGCGGCACTTGACCCGAAAACGAGTCAAATGGTGATGGATTTGACGCAAAAGATTGTGGAACACCATCAGTTGACGACTTTGATGATTACCCACGATATGAACCATGCGATTGAGTACGGCAATCGTCTCATTATGCTCTATCAGGGTAAGATAGTGGTGGATGTCAAAGGGGAAGAGAAAAAGAATCTAACAGTTGAAGATCTCATGCATCTCTTCCAGAAAAATAGTGGCCAAAGTCTGGTCAGTGATGAATTAGTTTTGGGATAAAGAAAAACACCACACTTTGTAAGACACAAGGTGTGGTTGTATTTTATCTCTTAGACCAAGTTCTCTTCATAAAGAGAAGTAGGATTGGGTATATCTCCAAGCGGCCTGCAATCATTGCAAAGGAGAGGAGAATTTTTGAGATAGGACTAAAGATTGAGAAACTAGAAGTGGTTCCTAGGATAGGCCCAATATTATTGAAACAGCTAAAGACAGCGCTGGTCACAACCAGAAAATCATTGCTATCTAGGCTGACAATAAAGATAAGGGATAGCAAAATCATAGAATAGATGACAAAGTACTTGAGAATCTTATGCTGGGTATCTTTGTCAATCACTGTTTTATTAACATGGAGGGTCAAAACACGGTGGGGCGATAGGATTGACAAAATCTGATTTTTAGCAATTTTTGAAAGGATAAGACCTCGAATAACCTTGAGTCCACCTGCGGTTGAACCAGCAGAGCCACCGATACCCATGAGGAAGAGAAGGATAAACTGGGAGAAGAGGGGCCAGTTGGTAATATCTCCGTAACCAAAACCAGTCGTTGTAATGATATTGGAAACCTGGAAGAAGGCCATTTCAAAGCTCTTGGAAAATCCTGAGTAGAGATAGAGGGTATTGAGGCTAATCAAGCCTGTCGAAACCAGCACGATGACCAAGTAAGCCCGAAGTTCTTCGTCACCAAAGAAGGCTTTGACGCGACGGAGCATGAGGTAGTAGTAGAGATTGAAATTTACCCCAAAAACCAAAACCCCGATACTAACCAGATAGGTAATCAGTGAGCTACCATAGTGAGCAATTCCATCGTTATAGACTGTAAAACCTCCTGTACCTGCTGTTCCCATGGCAATGACAAAACTATCAAATAGGGGCATGCCAGCCAGATAATAGATGATGACAAAGAGGGAGAAGAGAGCTAGATAAAGGAGATAGAGAATCTGGGCAGTGTTTTTTAGTTTGGATACTACTTTACCAAAAACAGGGCCAGGAACCTCAGCCTTCATCACTTCTAGGTGACTATTCTTGGCATTATCCATAATAGCAAGTGCAAAAACAAGCACTCCCATCCCTCCAATCAAGTGGGTAAAACTTCGCCAGAAGAGGAGGGAGCGACTGAGGACCGAAACGTCGTTCAGAATAGTTGCTCCAGTAGTTGTAAAGCCAGAACTGATTTCAAAAAAGGCATCGATAACGCTGGGAATTTGTCTAGCAAAGACAAAGGGGAGACCGCCAAAGAAAGACCAAAGGATCCAACAGAGGGCAACAATCAAGACTCCCTCCTTGGCATAAATCCGTTGATTTTTTGGCTTTTGTAAAATTCCTGAACCGCCTAGTAATACGAGAATCCCTATTGTTGAAAAGAGGGCTGTAAAGACTTGGCTCGATTCACGGTAATAGATAGCAACAGCCACAGGAACCAAAAGAAGAACAGCTTCAATCAAAAGTAATTTTGAAAGGAGGTAGCGAATCATACTTTTATTCATTTCTTACCTCGCGATCAAGTCATAAATCTTGGTGATGTTTGGCAACAAGGTTGTTACTAGGAGCTTGTCTCCGACTTCCAGCATATCCTCCCCTGTAGGGAAAATAGTCCTGCCCTTTCGAATGATAGCTGCAATAAGAACCCCTTTTTTCAGTTTGAGTTGAGAAAGAGGTTTGGCAGTCATTTTATTAGCTTCCTTGATATGGAATTGCAGGGTTTCGATTTGGCCATTTGCTAGATGGTGCATGGCTTGAAGGTCTGAATACTGGGCATTAACTCGACCACGAATAAAGTGCATGATTGTATCTACAGCGATGCTTTTAGGTGTGATGATACTTGAAAAATCAGGCGCATTGATAATCTCGAGGAGACTGGTACGATTGACCTTAGTGATATTTTTCTGTACACCTACCCTGTCAAGGAACATAGAGGTAATCAGATTTTCCTCATCGACTCCTGTTAGAGTCGCAACGGCATCATAGTTTTGAGCACTTTCTTCCAGCAGGATATCTTTTGCGGTACCATCTCCTTGAACGATGTAGAGATTTGGGAATTTCTCGCTAAAGAAGCTGGCGATTTCGGGATTGATTTCAATGACTTTTATATCGATACGACTGTCTTTGAGGATACCTAATAGATAATAGGCGATTCTACCAGCTCCAACAATAAGAAGACTCTTCACGGCACGAGACTTGAAATAATTATGGAAGAGCATCATGTCAACACGGTTACCAGTGACAAAGATTCTATCTTTATCCTGTACAGTCATGTCACCGCTTGGGATGATAATTTGATGATCCCTTTCTATCGCACAAACAATGACATTGCCAAATTTTTTCCGAAAATCAGAAATGGGCATTTGGCAAAGACCACTAGAGGATTTAACAGTGAATTCCATCAAGCTGACCCGTCCACCAAAGAAACGTTCGACAGAGAGGGCGTTGGGGAAGTCAATGATATTCGCGATAGCGCGGGCAGCCAAGAGCTCAGGGTTAACGATAAGAGAAAAACCGAGAATATTCTTTTCCTTGAAATAAGAGTTAGAATATTCAGGGTTCCGCACCCGAACGATGGTCTCTTTAGCTCCCATTTTTTTGGCTAGAACGGCTGCAATCATGTTCACTTCATCGTATTCAGTCAGGGCGATAAAGATATCACAATCCTGGACACTGGCTTGCTCAAGGATGGTAAAATCGGCCCCGTTACCAAGGATACCCATGATATCAAAGCGATTAATAATATGATTGAGGACAGCTTCGTCTTGCTCAATCAGCAAAACATCATGCTTTTCTGCAACCAAGGAGCGACAGAGGGCAGAACCAACTTTCCCCCCTCCGACAAGGATAATTTTCATAATAAAACCTACTTCTTCATTATGTAACTATCATACCTTTTTTCAAGAAAAAATGCACCTACTAGCTAATAACAAGAGCTTTTAGTAAAATTTTGCTATAAGGTAAAACTATACCCTAAGCAATTAAAATAGCTATTAGCGACTTTCTCTGAAATATGGTATGATAAAAGATATATAAGGAGATAAAATGAATAATAATTTACTTGTATTACAATCAGACTTTGGTCTGGTTGATGGTGCGGTATCGGCTATGATTGGAGTGGCTTTAGAAGAGTCTCCAACCTTAAAAATTCATCACTTGACGCACGATATTACGCCTTATAATATTTTTGAGGGGAGCTATCGTCTCTTTCAGACGGTGGGTTACTGGCCTGAGGGAACGACTTTTGTATCGGTTGTCGATCCAGGTGTCGGCTCGAAACGTAAGAGTGTGGTTGCGAAGACTGCAAAAAATCAATACATTGTCACACCAGACAATGGAACGCTTTCTTTTATTAAGAAACACGTTGGCATTGTAGCTATTCGTGAAATTTCTGAAGTAGCCAATAGACGTCAAAACACAGAGCATTCTTATACCTTCCACGGTCGTGATGTCTATGCCTATACTGGTGCTAAACTAGCCAGCGGTCACATTAGTTTTGAGGAAGTGGGACCAGAGCTCAGTGTGGATCAGATTGTGGAACTTCCAGTCGTAGAGACCATCATAGAAGATCATCTAGTGAAGGGAGCTATTGATATTCTGGATGTGCGTTTTGGTTCGCTTTGGACCTCGATCACGCGAGAAGAATTTTACAAACTGGAACCAGCATTCGGTGACCGTTTTGAGGTGACTATCTATCACGCTGATATGCTGGTCTATCAAAATCAGGTTGTTTATGGCAAATCATTTGCAGATGTGAGAATTGGTCAACCCATCCTTTACATCAACTCTCTCTATCGTTTAGGTCTGGCTATCAACCAAGGTTCTTTTGCCAAGGCTTATAATGTGGGCGTCGGTTCATCTTGGACCATTGAAATAAAGAAAATAGAATCATAAAATAGGAGAATATAGATGAAAAATCAATCAATTAAACAAGTTGTTGCTATCGGTGTTGGAGCTGCGCTCTTTGTTGTCATCGGGATGATAAGCATTCCGACACCTGTTCCAAATACAAACATTCAGCTTCAGTATGCATTGCAGAGCCTCTTGTCTATCATTTTTGGGCCAGTAGTTGGTCTATTTGTAGGATTAATTGGACATGCAGTGAAAGATGCTGTTTCAGGAGGTCTTTGGTGGACTTGGATTATCGCTAGCGGTCTCTTTGGTCTAGCTGTAGGACTCTTTAGAAAATACATTCGAGTAACACAGGGTGTTTTTGAGTTGAAGGATATTGTTTTCTTTAACCTCATTCAGATTGTTGCAAATGCTCTTGTTTGGGGTGTTTTGGCACCACTTGGAGATGTTGCGATTTATCATGAAGCGGCAGAAAAAGTATTTGCCCAAGGAATTGTTGCAGGTATTGGTAATGCTGTAACTGTAGCTATCGCAGGTACCCTTCTCTTGCTAGCTTATTCACGTACGCAGACTCGTTCAGGAAGTTTGAAAAAGGATTAACATAAAGGAAAAGGCTGGGAAACCAGTCTTTTTCGATGTTTATTGATTAGTTAGGCAAGCAAGCTATGATAGGACTCTTTTTGACGCTAAGATTTTACGAGAAGAGACTGCAAGAAGGGCTTGATTTATGATAAAATAGAAGTCTAAGAAGCGAATGAAGAGAGTAAGATGAAAGAAGCTATAATTGAGTGGAAGGATTTCTCTTTCCAGTATGAAACGCAACAAGAACCGACCTTGCAAGGAGTGAACTTGACTATTTATAAGGGAGAGAAAGTCTTAATTGTTGGCCCATCTGGGTCAGGCAAGTCTACCTTGGGTCAGTGTTTGAATGGAATTATTCCCAATATTTACAAGGGTCAGATGTCTGGAGAATTTTTGATCAAGGGGCAAGCAGCCTTTGATATGAGTATCTATGATAAGTCTCATCTGGTCAGCACGGTTTTGCAGGATACAGATGGGCAGTTTATCGGCTTGTCCGTGGCAGAGGACTTGGCTTTTGCTCTGGAAAATGACGTGACAGCTCTAGATGACATGAAAAGTCGTGTTCATAAATGGGCTGAAAAGCTGGACCTTCTTTCTTTACTGAATCAGCGTCCTCAGGATTTGTCTGGTGGACAAAAGCAGCGAGTCAGTCTGGCTGGTGTCTTGATTGATGAGAGTCCGATTCTTTTGTTTGATGAGCCACTCGCCAATCTAGATCCCAAGTCAGGTCAGGATATTATCGAATTGATTGATCAGATTCATAAGGAGGAGGGGACGACGACTCTTATTATCGAGCACCGTTTAGAGGATGTTCTGCATCGCCCTGTGGATCGGATTGTCTTGATAAACGATGGTCGTATCCTCTTTAATGGGAGTCCTGACCAGTTACTAGCGACTGATTTATTGACACAAAATGGAATTCGGGAACCCCTTTATCTAACGACTCTCCGTCAATTGGGTGTGGATTTAGTCAAGGAAGAACAATTAGCAGATCTGGATAACTTGTCTATCTCAAAAGGCCAGGTTCAGTTGCGGACGGAACTGGTAAAAGAAACCCCAGAATTGCAGTCACTCTTTAGATTAGAGGACGTGTCTTTTTCTTATGATGATAGACCGATTTTAAAATCCATTCATCTGGATATTAAAAAGGGTGAAAAGATTGCCATTGTCGGAAAAAATGGAGCAGGGAAATCAACCCTTGCTAAGGCCTTAAGTAGCTTTATTCAGACGGAAGGCCGCTATCTTTGGGCAGGACAGGATATAAAAGGAGATTCTGTTGCAGAGCGGGCGGAACGAGTAGGCTATGTGCTGCAAAATCCTAATCAAATGATTTCAAGCAATATGATTTTTGATGAGGTGGCTCTGGGACTTCGTTTGCGAGGTGTAGACGAGCAGGAAATTGAAACGAGAGTCTATGAAACCTTAAAAATCTGTGGTCTTTATGAATTCCGTAATTGGCCTATTTCTGCCCTGTCATTTGGACAGAAAAAACGTGTCACTATTGCCTCGATTTTGGTTTTAGGAGCTGAAATTATCCTCTTAGATGAACCAACTGCAGGTCAAGACCAGAAGAACTATACTGAGATTATGGAATTTCTCGAAGAGTTGCATCAAAAAGGTCATACTATTGTCATGATTACCCATGATATGCAATTGATGCTGGATTATTCAGACCGAGCCCTTGTCATGGTGGATGGGGAATTGATTGCTGATACTGATCCAGCTAGTCTGTTGAGCAATCCTGAGCTGTTAGTAAAAGCCAATCTAAAAGAAACTTCAATCTTCAACTTGGCTAAAAAACTAGACGTGGATCCGCTTGCTTTAACGGCATTTTACAAAGAAAGGAGAGAAGGATGCAAGCTAAATTAATTGGTTACCAGCATAGAGATACTGTGATTCATCGCTTGTCAGGCGCTGGTAAACTCCTCTTTTTCATTCTCGTATCATTGGCTGCCATGATTAGCTATGATACCAGACTGCTTGTTCTGATTTCTATCTTTTCGGTTTTTCTCCTCTATTTGTCAGAAATCCGCTTTAAAGATGTTTCTTTTGTAGCAGTTTTTGCGACGGTATTTGCCGTTTTAAACGTCTTGATGGTCTATCTCTTTTCTCCCGAGTATGGGGTTGGACTTTACGGAGAGAGAAGTGTGATTTGGCAGGGAATCGGTGTCTACACTCTGACCAGTCAAGAGCTCTTTTATCTGCTAAATTTGGCTATTAAGTACCTTTGCACAATTCCTCTGGCTATTATCTTTTTGATGACAACCCATCCTAGTCAGTTTGCTTCCAGTTTAAATCAAATTGGTGTTCCTTACAAGATTGCCTATTCAGTCAGCCTGACCTTGCGCTATATTCCAGATTTGCAGGAAGAATTCTTTACCATCAAGATGTCTCAGGAAGCGCGTGGGATGGAATTATCTAAGAAAGCTTCTCTCATGCAACGAATCAAAGGCAATCTGCTCATTATTACGCCCTTGATTTTTAGCTCGCTAGAACGCATTGATACCATCGCGACAGCCATGGAGCTTCGCCGTTTTGGGAAAGAGAAAAAACGTACTTGGTATAGTTATCAGGCCTTGAAAAAAGGAGACTATCTTACCTTGATCTTGGCAGCCTTGTTTTTAGTAGCTAGTTTACTACTTATCTTGCAGAATCAGGGACGATTTTACAACCCTTGGAAATAGCTTGAAAAAATTGAAAAAATCAAGTCGTTTCTATTGACAATGATTCTGAAAGTGTTATACTAAGAAAGTAGTTTCGCTGATTTACTTCAAACCTGTTGTGAGGTAAGTTAACGATGCCTTAACCACGCTGTTTGCTGAGCTTGACTCCGGGCAGTGTGGCTATTTTTTTGCAATGGTGAAAGGAAGCAAGTCATGACAAATCACATTGTATTATTTGAACCTCAAATTCCACAAAATACAGGCAATATCGCGCGTACTTGCGCTGCGACCAATTCTCCCCTCCACATCATCAAGCCTATGGGTTTTCCTATTGATGACCGCAAGATGAAGAGAGCTGGGTTGGATTATTGGGATAAGCTAGAGATTTATTTTTACGAGAGTTTAGAGGATTTCATGTCTCAGATGAAGGGAAAACTCTATCTGATTTCTAAATTCGCTGAGAAAGTGTATTCTGATGTGGATTTATCGACTAACGAAGACCATTATTTTCTATTTGGACGTGAAGACAAGGGCTTGCCTGAGGACTTTATGCGAGAACATCCTGAGAAAGCTCTCCGTATTCCTATGAATGATGAACATGTCCGCAGTCTCAATGTGTCTAATACCGTCTGCATGATTGTCTATGAGGCTCTCCGCCAGCAGAACTTTGCAGGTCTTGAGCTTGTTCATACCTATGAAGTGGATAAATTGAAATAAAAAATGAAAATGAAAATGAACAAAATGCTTGCGCTTGCAAGCGTTTTTTGTTATGATAAAAGAGTCTTCAGGGCAGGGTGTGATTCCCGACCGGCGGTGACTTTAACTAGGAAATGATCTTTTCCTTTTATACTTTGTTGACAAGCTTTGCCTAACCAGAAGTTATGCCTACAGCTTGTCGCCTAGTCTAAAAGAAAAATCTCTATTTCCTTCTCTTTAAAGAAGTCCGCGAGCGCAAGCTGATGTGGTGAGATTCCACAACCGACAGTATAGTCTGGATGGGAGAAGACGAAAGAATAGCTTTGTCTGTTCTGATAGATTTATAGCTAAACTGTAACCGCTTGCTTGAATTTCCTTAATAGAGTGAGAGGGAACTTTTGGGATATAAAAAGTGAGAATAGATAGAGGAATCCTTTCTAACTTCTTCTGATTTTATAGAAAATTGGAGGAACCTGTTATGACAAACACACGTCGACTTTCGACCATTGCGATTTTATCAGCCATCTCATTTGTGCTGATGTACTTTGACTTTCCGCTTTTACCAGCGGCGTCCTTCCTCAAGATCGAATTTAGTATCTTGCCAGTCCTTGTGGGCTTGGTGGTCATGGATTTGCCTGCTGCTCTAGGAATTCTCTTGCTTCGCTCACTCTTGAAGTTGCTTCTTAATAGTCAAGGAGTGAATACTTACATTGGCTTGCCGATGAATATCGTAGCTTTAGGAGTTTTTGTCATCGTATTTGCTTTGATTTGGAAAAAGGAACGGACACCCCTTCGTTTCCTACTAGGCTCTCTAGCTGGAACTATTGGTTTAACCGTGGCTATGTTGGTTCTCAACTATGTTTATGCTGTTCCTTTGTACGCTAAGTTTGCTAACTTTGATATTGGAAAAATTTTGGGACTTTCCAACTACCTAATGACTATGGTGTTGCCTTTTAACTTGATTGAGGGTGTAATCTTTTCCGTTTCATTCTGGTTGTTGTATGTTCTCTTGAAACCAACCTTAAAACATTATGAGAGATAAACAAACATTTTTAATGAAGGGCAGTTTTGCCCTTTTACTTTTCGTTATTCTTGGCTACATGGTCAAATTTTACCCTGAAACGCTGGTCGGTTTTGATCAACCGATACAGACTGCCGTTCGAGGAGACTTGCCAGATTACTTGACTATTCTTTTCAGGGCCATCACACGCTTGATTGATATCCCAGTGATTATCACTTGGGTTGTCATTACAGCTTTTGTCTTTTATCGTAAGCGATGGAAGATAGAAAGTTTCTTCATGCTGGGAAATCTGGCTTTGGCAGGTCTTTTAATAGTGATCTTTAAAAATATCTACCAGCGCCCACGACCAGCTATCTTACACTTGGTAGAGGAGAAGGGATTTTCCTTTCCAAGTGGGCATTCTCTAGCAGTGACGCTGATGGTAGGAACTTTGATTGTGATTCTCAGTCAACGGATGAGAAATCCAGTCTGGAGAAAAATCGTGCAAATCGTCCTTGGTCTCTACCTAGTCAGTGTGTTGGTATCAAGGGTCTATCTGGGAGTTCATTATCCATCAGACGTTCTTGCCAGTCTCTGTGTGGGCTTGGGAGTATTGTTTATCGAATTTCCCTTCTATGACAAGCTCCGCTTCCAATGGCGATTTAAAGGCAAGCAGAAGTGAGTATCAAATTCCTTTGAGGAGAAAGAAATGAAAGTCAATATAGCAGATCTTCATCCGACTCAACTATACTTATCAGAAAAGAAGTTGCAAGATATTCAGATGCTTTACCAGTCGGCAGAAACAATCCAAGTCGATCCAATCAGTATTATTGCGTTCGGAGATTACTTGTTGATTACAGATGGACATCACAGGGCTTATCAGGCTTTATTGGCAGGTCGGGATACGATTTCTGCTGAGTGGGATAGAGATGGTGGTGATGAACTATATCATCTCTATGCGCAAGCCTGTGAGGAAAGAAAGGTTTACTCTGTTCTGGATTTAAAAAATCATATCTTAGCTCAAGATGAGTATGAAGCAAAATGGTATAACTGGTGTGATGGTTTTAATCAAGCAGCAACTCTCTTATTGAAAAGGAAAGCAGATGAAACAGGCCTTATAAATAGGTAGTGCATTGTGTCTTGTTCCTTTTTATACTGAAATTAGTCTAATCTAACTTGTTTTTTAACTCAAAATCTGATAAACTATGAGTAATTGAATAGAAATCTGCAAGACTAGTAACTCAAGGGAAGTATATCAGGGAGGAGAGCCGTGACTGCAAGCTCTCTATATGAAAGCTGGGTGAATTCACTTGTGCATGGATTTAGAAATGAAGGTCTGACTTGTCAGATGAAAACGGATGGTACCGCGTGTCAACGCTCCGAGTGGAGTTTTTGGCATGTGGTTTTCTTTTTATCTACGAGAGACTGATGGAGGAATTATGTCAACTATTGAAGAACAATTAAAAGCGCTTCGTGAAGAAACGCTGGCTAGCTTGAAGCAGATTACTGCTGAAAATGAAAAAGAGATGCAAGATTTGCGTGTTTCTGTCCTTGGTAAAAAGGGTTCGCTTACTGAAATTCTCAAAGGGATGAAAGATTTCTCTGCTGAGATGCGTCCAATTATCGGGAAACACGTCAACGAAGCTCGTGATGTCTTGACAGCTGCTTTTGAAGAAACAGCTAAGCTCTTGGAAGAAAAGAAAGTCGCGGCTCAACTGGCTAGCGAGAGTATCGATGTGACGCTTCCAGGTCGTCCAGTTGCGACTGGTCACCGTCACGTTTTGACACAAACTAGTGAAGAAATCGAAGATATCTTCATCGGTATGGGTTACCAAGTCGTGGATGGTTTTGAAGTAGAGCAAGACTACTATAACTTTGAGCGTATGAATCTTCCCAAAGACCACCCAGCTCGCGACATGCAGGACACTTTCTACATCACAGAAGAAATCTTACTCCGTACTCACACGTCTCCAGTGCAGGCGCGTGCTATGGATGCCCATGATTTTTCAAAAGGTCCTTTGAAAATGATCTCACCAGGGCGTGTCTTCCGTCGTGATACGGACGATGCGACCCACAGTCACCAGTTCCACCAAATTGAAGGCTTAGTTGTTGGGAAAAATATCTCTATGGCTGATCTTCAAGGAACCCTTCAGTTGATTGTGCAAAAAATGTTCGGTGAAGAGCGTCAGATCCGTCTGCGTCCATCTTACTTCCCATTCACAGAGCCATCTGTTGAGGTGGATGTTTCTTGCTTCAAGTGTGGTGGAGAAGGCTGTAACGTATGTAAGAAAACTGGTTGGATCGAAATTATGGGTGCCGGTATGGTTCACCCACGTGTCCTTGAAATGAGTGGTATCGATGCGACTGTTTACTCTGGATTTGCCTTTGGTCTTGGACAAGAGCGTGTAGCTATGCTTCGTTATGGAATCAACGATATCCGTGGATTCTACCAAGGAGATGTCCGCTTCTCAGAACAGTTTAAATAATGATTAGAAAAGTAGAAATGGCAGATGTTGAGGTGTTGGCTAAAATAGCAAAACAAACCTTTCGTGAAACATTTGCGCATGATAATACGGAAGAGCAGTTACAGGAATACTTTGAAGAGGCTTATAGTCTGAGAGTTTTGTCAACTGAGTTGGAAAATCCAGAATCCGAAACCTATTTCATTATGCATGAAGAGGAGATAGCTGGTTTTCTCAAAGTCAACTGGGGAAGTGCTCAGACTGAGAGAGAATTAGAGGATGCTTTTGAAATTCAACGCCTCTATATGCTACAAAAATTTCAAGGATTTGGACTAGGTAAGCAACTGTTTGAATTCGCTCTTGAACTTGCTACCAAAAATAGTTTTTCTTGGGCTTGGCTAGGTGTTTGGGAGCATAATACAAAAGCTCAAGCATTTTATAATCGATATGGTTTTGAAAAATTTAGCCAACATCATTTTATGGTTGGTCGAAAAGTAGATACGGATTGGTTACTGAGAAAGAAATTAAGGTAAGAAGATGATTCTTCTATTGAAATGATAGGAAAGGAAAAGAACTAGGGTGACAACTGTCATTCTGGAGAACTAAATTATGCTTGTATCTTATAAATGGTTAAAAGAATTGGTGGACATTGATGTGCCATCACAAGAGTTGGCTGAAAAAATGTCAACTACAGGGATCGAGGTAGAAGGTGTCGAATCACCTGCTGCTGGTCTCTCAAAAATTGTCGTCGGTGAGGTCTTGTCTTGCGAAGATGTGCCAGAAACTCACCTCCATGTTTGTCAGGTTGACGTTGGCGAAGAAGAAGCCCGTCAAATCGTTTGTGGTGCCCCAAATGTGCGTGCTGGAATCAAGGTTATGGTGGCTCTTCCAGGAGCTCGCATCGCTGACAACTACAAAATCAAAAAAGGAAAAATCCGCGGTCTTGAGTCACTTGGGATGATCTGTTCACTTGGTGAATTGGGAATTTCTGACTCAGTTGTACCTAAGGAATTTGCAGATGGCATCCAAATCTTGCCAGAAAATGCCGTTCCAGGTGAGGAAGTCCTCTCATATCTAGACTTGGATGATGAAATCATCGAACTTTCTATCACACCCAATCGTGCGGATGCCCTTTCTATGCGTGGAGTGGCTCACGAAGTAGCAGCTATCTATGATAAGGCAGTCAACTTTAAAGAATTTACTCTTTCAGAAACTGACCAAGCTGCAGCAGATGCTCTTTCTGTGGGTATTGAGACAGACAAGGCGCCTTACTATGCAGCTCGTATCTTGGACAATGTGACCATCGCACCAAGTCCACAATGGTTGCAAAACCTTCTTATGAATGAAGGTATCCGTCCTATTAACAACGTAGTGGACGTGACCAACTACATCCTGCTCTACTTTGGTCAACCTATGCATGCTTTTGACTTGGATACCTTTGAAGGGACTGACATCCGTGTGCGTGAAGCGCGTGCTGGTGAAAAATTGGTGACTTTAGATGGTGAAGAACGTGACTTGGACGTGAATGACCTAGTTATCACTGTCGCAGACAAGCCAGTAGCTCTTGCAGGTGTTATGGGTGGTCAAGCAACAGAAATCTCTGAAAGATCTAGTCGTGTCGTCCTTGAAGCTGCTGTTTTCAATGGCAAATCTATCCGTAAGACCAGCGGTCGCCTTAACCTTCGTTCAGAATCGTCTTCTCGCTTTGAAAAAGGGATCAATGTGGCAACTGTTAACGAAGCTCTTGATGCGGCAGCTAGCATGATTGCAGAGCTTGCAGGTGCGACTGTGCGTAAAGGCATCGTTTCAGCGGGTGAGCTTGATATCTCTGATGTGGAAGTTTCTTCAACTCTTGCTGATGTTAACCGTGTCCTTGGTACAGAACTTTCTTACCCGGATGTAGAAGACGTCTTCCGTCGTCTTGGCTTTGGTCTTTCTGGAAATGCAGACAGCTTTACAGTCAGCGTCCCACGTCGTCGTTGGGATATCACAATCGAGGCAGACCTCTTTGAAGAAATCGCTCGTATCTATGGTTATGACCGCTTGCCAACCAGCCTTCCAAAAGATGATGGTACAGCTGGTGAATTGACAGCTACACAAAAACTCCGCCGTCAAGTTCGTACGATTGCTGAAGGGGCAGGTTTGACAGAAATCATCACCTACGCTCTAACAACTCCTGAAAAAGCAGTTGAGTTTACAGCTCAACCAAGTAACCTTACAGAACTTATGTGGCCCATGACTGTGGACCGTTCTGTCCTCCGTCAAAATATGATTTCTGGTATCCTAGATACAGTTGCTTACAACGTGGCTCGTAAGAATAAAAACTTGGCTCTTTACGAGATTGGAAAAGTCTTTGAACAAACAGGTAATCCAAAAGAAGAACTTCCAAATGAAATCAACAGCTTTGCCTTTGCCTTGACAGGCTTGGTTGCTGAAAAAGATTTCCAAACAGCAGCAGTTCCAGTTGATTTCTTCTATGCTAAGGGAATCCTTGAATCCCTCTTTGCTCGTTTGGGACTCCAAGTAACTTATACAGCAACATCTGAAATCGCTAGCCTTCATCCAGGTCGTACAGCTATGATTTCACTCGGTGACCAAGTTCTTGGTTTCCTTGGCCAAGTGCATCCAGTCACTGCTAAGGCTTACGATATTCCAGAAACGTATGTAGCTGAGCTCAACCTTTCAGCCATCGAAGCTGCCCTTCAACCAGCTGCTCCATTTGTGGAAATCACCAAATTCCCAGCAGTCAGCCGTGACGTTGCACTCCTTCTCAAGGCAGAAGTGACCCACCAAGAAGTTGTGGACGCTATCCAAGCTGCCGGCGTGAAACGTTTGACAGATATCAAACTCTTTGACGTCTTCTCAGGCGAAAAATTGGGACTTGGTATGAAGTCAATGGCTTATAGCTTGACTTTCCAAAATCCAGAAGATAGCTTAACGGATGAAGAAGTCGCACGCTATATGGAAAAAATCCAAGCGTCTCTTGAAGAAAAAGTCAATGCAGAAGTACGTTAAAGTATCAATCCATCCTTTGGGGTGGATTTTTGCTTTTCAAATAACCATTCAGGATCAAAAATAGACAGTTGAGGAACAGAAGAGATAAATTAGAATTTAGCACTGTATAATGTACTCATAACTCAAAGTACCCTAAGATTTTTTACTAAAATGAGGATGATAAAATGGACAGAAATCATTGTAAAGGCTATCAAAAAGGAGTATAATGAGTGCAAGACATTTCGGAGGTGAAAGATGCTAGAAGTAAGAAGTCTAGAGAAAAGTTTTGGACCCAAGCAAGTTTTGTTTGGTATTGACTTTCAAGCACGACCAGGTCGTATTTTGGGATTAGTAGGGAAAAACGGTGCTGGGAAGACAACGATTTTCCACAGTATTTTGAAGTTTTTAGAATACCAAGGAGAAATTAGTCTGGATAATCAGGATATTCGACAAGAGACCTACGCTCGGATTGGCTATCTGCCTGAAGAACGCAGCCTCATGCCTAAATTGACAGTCCTTGAACAAGTTCGTTACTTGGCGACTCTAAAAGGTATGGATGCCAAGGAGATCAAGGAAAAACTCCCTCAATGGATGAAGAGGTTGGAAGTGAAAGGGAAGCTGACTGATAAAATCAAGAGTCTGTCAAAAGGAAATCAGCAGAAGATTCAGCTCATTATTACTCTGATTCATGAGCCAGACTTGATTATCTTGGATGAGCCTTTCAGTGGATTGGACCCGGTCAATACAGAATTGCTCAAGCAAGTCATTTTTCAGGAAAAAGAACGTGGGGCAACCATTATCTTTTCTGACCATGTCATGACCAACGTCGAGGAGCTTTGTGACGATATTCTCATGATTCGAGATGGCCGTGTGGTCTTGCATGGACCAGTTCAGGATGTCCGCAATCAATACGGGAAAACGCGTCTCTTTGTTTCAAGTGAACGAAGCAAGGAAGAATTGGAAAATCTTCCTCATGTCAAGCAGGTAAGTTTGACCAAACAAGGCAGTTGGAAATTGATCTTAGAGGATGAGAGCGCTGGAAGGGAACTCTTCCCAATCTTGACTCAGGGGCAATACATCGCAACCTTTGACCAGCAAGCGCCAACAATTGATGAAATCTTTAAACTAGAATCAGGGGTGGAAGTATGAGAAATATGTGGGTTGTAATGAAGGAAACCTATCTTCGACATGTCAAATCGTGGAGTTTCTTCTTTATGGTGATTTCGCCGTTCCTCTTTTTAGCCTTATCTGTAGGAATTGGCTATCTCCAAGGATCTTCTATGGCTCAGAGTGGCAAGATAGCAGTAGTCAGCACTGTTCCAGCTGTGACAGACAGTCTTAAATCTACCAATGGTCTCAATTTTGATTATCAGGATGAAGCCAGTGCCCAAGCTGCTATCAAGGATGAAAAATTAAAAGGCTATCTGACCATTGACCAAGAGGATAGTGTCTTGAAGGCAGTTTATCACGGTGAAACTTCCCTTGAGATTGCTATTAAGCTAGGAGTAACGAGCAAGTTAAATGAGCTTCAAGATCAACTCAATCGTTCGGCAGCCAATTTGTCACAAGAACAGGAAAAACGCTTGGGACAAACAGTTAACTTTACGGAGAAAATTGATGAATCCAAGGAAAATAAAAAAATGATTCAAACCATTGCGGCCGCAGGGCTTGGTTTCTTCCTCTATATGATTTTGATTACCTATGCTAGTGTCACTGCTCAGGAAGTGGCTAGCGAGAAAGGAACCAAAATCATGGAGGTGGTCTTCTCTAGTATCCGAGCTAGTCATTATTTCTACGCTCGCATGCTGGCTCTGCTTCTTGTGATTTTGACCCATATTGGCATTTACGTCGTGGGTGGACTTGCTGCCATTCTTCTCTTTAAAGACCTACCAATCTTGGCACAATCTGGTATTTTAAACCATATAGGAGAAGCTTTCTCGCTCAACACCTTATTGTTTGTCTTGGTTAGCCTCTTTATGTACGTTGTTTTAGCAGCCTTCCTAGGTTCTATGGTTTCTCGTCCTGAGGACTCAGGAAAAGCCTTGTCGCCTTTGATGATTTTGATTATAGGTGGTTTTTTTGGAGTGACAGCTCTAGGTGCAGCTGGTGACAATCTCATATTGAAGATTGGTTCATATATTCCCTTTATTTCGACTTTCTTCATGCCGTTTAGAGCTATTAATGGTTATGCAAATGGCCTAGAAGCTTGGATTTCGCTTGCGATTACGATTGCTTTTGCAGTAATTGCAACAGTCTTTATCGGACGTATGTATGCTAGTCTCGTTCTGCAGACAGATGATTTAGGTCCTTGGAAAACCTTTAAACGTGCCTTATCTTATAAATAGAAGAGCCTCGCGAAAGCGAGGTTTTTTAGAGATAAAAAGAGTGGAATTCAGAAAAATATTTTTCATATCTATTGACTTTTAGGGGTGAAATTTGGTATTATAGTAGGCGGTATTGTTTACCCCATTTGAAAGGCCCCGGAACCTTCCAAATACTTTTCGATGGGAAGGAACACCCATCACCGTAAACAAAAATCGAACTATATATAGGAGAAATCATGAACAAAACAACATTTATGGCTAAACCAGGCCAAGTTGAACGTAAATGGTACGTAGTTGACGCAACTGATGTACCACTTGGACGTCTTTCTGCAGTAGTTGCTAGCGTACTTCGCGGAAAAAACAAACCAACATTTACACCACACACTGATACAGGTGACTTTGTGATTGTTATCAATGCTGAAAAAGTTAAATTGACTGGTAAAAAAGCAACTGATAAAATCTACTACACTCACTCAAACCACCCAGGTGGATTGAAACAAATCTCTGCAGGTGAACTTCGTTCTAAAAATGCAGTACGTTTGATCGAGAAATCAGTTAAAGGTATGCTTCCACACAATACTCTTGGACGCGCTCAAGGTATGAAGTTGAAAGTATTTGTTGGAGCTGAGCACACTCACGCTGCACAACAACCAGAAGTTCTTGATATTTCAGGACTTATCTAAGGAAAGGAACAATAAAGTATGTCACAAGCACAATATGCAGGTACTGGACGTCGTAAAAACGCTGTTGCACGCGTTCGCCTTGTTCCAGGAACTGGTAAAATCACTGTTAACAAAAAAGATGTTGAAGAGTACATCCCACACGCTGACCTTCGTCTTGTAATCAACCAACCATTCGCAGTTACTTCAACTGCAGGTTCATACGACGTTTTCGTTAACGTTGTAGGTGGTGGATACGCTGGTCAATCAGGAGCTATCCGTCACGGTATCGCTCGTGCCCTTCTTCAAGTAGACCCTGACTTCCGCGATTCATTGAAACGCGCAGGACTTCTTACACGTGACTCACGTAAAGTTGAACGTAAGAAACCAGGTCTTAAGAAAGCTCGTAAAGCATCACAATTCTCAAAACGTTAATCAACACGATTATATCAACGTTTCAAAGCACTCAAGAGTTTACCTCATGGGTGCTTTTTTTATGTTTTTTGAAAAAGTTCACCTCAAAGTTTACCTTATTTTAACCTTATTGTTTTAGAGACTTTAAAGCAAATTCACCGACTGCCATAGGGACTACATTAGAAGTATTGACATAAATCTGTGTTGTACCTGTGTCGCTATGTGTTAGAGCTTCGGAAATAGCTTCTAAGCTCATTCCTGCCTGTTTAGCGAGTGTTGCTCCCGTATGACGTAGTTTATGTGGTGTAGCGTGTGTAAGCTCTGGGTGTCGCTTTCTGATAGTTTTCATCTTATTATTGAGATAGTCAGAGTGTAAAGGTTTATTGATATTTCCTCTGGTATCTATGTAAGTGAAGATGAATTGTTCTGGATTAGTGATGATACCAAACTTTGCTAGTTCATATTTTTGTTGTTTTTTCCATAAGGTTAGAAGTTGAAGCAAGTCGCTAGAAATAGAAAAGATAGTTTTTTTATTTCCTTTGGTAGATTTTACTTGTCCATATCTATCTAAAGCCTGAATTAACTGAATCTGAGATTTTGAAAAGTCGATATGTTTCCACTGGAGAGCATATGTTTCTGATTTTCTATCTCCAAGGAAAAAAGTGAGATAGAAAAGGACGTAATCTTTGAGTGATATTTTATCGTTTTCTAAATCTTCTTTAAAAGCTGAGAACCATTCTTGGAGTTGCTCATGAGTTAAATATAAATCTTCATCACGTTTTGATTCTGCAAGTTGAATTTTTTTAACAGCCTTAATTCGTCTTAAAGTTTTTGCAACTCTATTTGCTTCAATATATTCAAGTTCTTCTGCCCAATCAAAAATAGAAATAACGTAACTTCGTAAAGTTTTGAAGTTGGCATATTCGTTGGCTTTTGCCGTCATCAAATTTAGAATAACCTGTTTATTTTGGTTTAAAAATTGAATCGTATAGTTGCCAAGAAGTGGTAGTATATGCTTTTCAAAACATGTTTTGGTATTAGCAATTGTTGACCTGCTTGGTGGCTTCGAAGTAGATGTAGTTTGTCCTGCTTTGTAGGATTCCCACCAAATATTAGTATAGAAGTCCGAGAAAAGAATATCTTCTTTTCCTAGTCCCGAAAAGACGTTATCTTCAATTTGGTTTAGCTTCGTCAGTAGGTCTATCTCTGCTTGTCGTGCCTCTTTTCTTGTTTTAAATCTCTTATCATAATAGTTATTGTTAACGATACCAAGAGGCATTCGTGCTTCTAATGGTATATAGACTTTTAAGCGGTAAGTTCCGTTTTTTGTCTTACTGATAGTCATGATATTCTCCTTTATATCGAACCAGAAAATATCATGACCATTATAAAATAAAAATCTTGATTTTTCTAGTTGTTACTGTTTAGCCAGCGGTCAATAGCGTCTTTGTGGAATCGAATTGTTTTTCCAATTTTGATTGATGGAAGCCCCCTTTGAATCCATGAATCAAGAGTATTGTTGGAAATTCCTAAATAGTCGCAAGTCTGTTGTTTGTTCAAATAGGGACAACTTAAAGTATTTTTTTCTATTTGCTGTTCAATTTCTTTTTGGATAAGGTTTGATAGCAATAGTTGAATCTGATGAATCTGTTCATCAGGAAGAATCACTTGCATTTATTATCCTCCTTCTTATCTTGGTTTCTCATTGGATTGCATCGACGTGAATCCAAATACTTAGCAAAAAAGTAGGTACGCTCAATGATAAGTCCAAGAAGTGGTGTGTGATTAGCTCGTGCATACCAGACGAGTTCTTCAAACTCTGTGAAGTCATTCCGCTCAATAATATCCACAACTTCATGCATGAAATCATCTGAGTTATTTTCTACAAGAAATTTATCAAGATTAAAACCACATCCAACTTCAATATCATCTATATCATATTGAGTTTTCTCCTTATTTTCGGCATGAATGAAGTAGTCAAAAAGTCCTTTGGGTGATTGTACGATTTCTACATGAGCAGGGCCATTCAACTTGTCCTTGATTAGCTCAGAAACTTGTTTATAACTTTTGAGAGAATCAAAGAAGAAAGCTCCGTGTTTGTGAGATTTTTTCAGTTCCCCAGTTTGTCGATTAATATCCTTATCGTGCCAAGGACTCAGGACGAAGGGGATGTGTAGTTCTTCAAGAACTTCAAGGTAGTCAGCAGGGGCACTTTCTTTGTAAAAAAGGAATGTCCACTTGCTAGAGCGTTGTTCTTTTGTCATTTTGATACGCCTTTCTGATTACTGATTATAGGATAATTGGGGGTCGTAGTAACCCCAATTATCTTGGAAAATGCTAGAAGGGGCTATCTGGCTACTGCTTAACGCAAGCCATAGCCCCTTTTTATCGTTTTTTACCAACTAACCATAGCTTATTACGAATCCGATTAGGTGCTGAAAAGTAGTAGTCAGGATGTTGACTCGAAACCTCTTCTTTCAGTTGAGAGGTCATGTCAGCCAAAATTTTTTGCCCCTGCTGGTCTCTAGGGACTTTGACAAAAACCGTCACATCATCTTTTCGTATGTCTACGATACTCTTATGTGCACAGTGATTAAAACTACTATTTATGGGATTGAAGGTAGTTATATTCTGATTGTCAATCGTTGTTACTTTTTCTGATTTTTCACGTTGCGTTAAAAACTGACGAAGTTTGAATGTAAAGTATACGGACTTAAAATAGTTGAATAAACTATCAAATCGAAATCGATTCAGAATTTCAAATATTACAGAAACAAATAGTGTAAATAAAAGGAAGGACATTGCTGTATAAGAATATTTGCTTCCTAAATCTAAATAGCCATTGAACTGGGAGAGGTCAAAAAAACTGAGAGGATTTAGTTTAAACTGATTTGATAGAAAATCCAGAGACCATCCTATAAATCCTGCTAGAAATGAAACTAGAATTAGATTGATATTGAGGTTGAATGTCATCATGAAGTAAGATTTTTTCATCATTAAAGAATTCCTTTCTTTGTGTAATATGTTGGACATAGTAGTGGAAGCACTTGATAAGGATGTTCGTTATCAATCACTTGAATCAGACCTGTTCCATGCCCAATAGGAATAACAATACCTTCTGGGTCGAGGTCAGGGAATAGAAATTGTGTTGTCTTCTTGTTAATGTTGCCAATCTGGATGAGGACATTAAGTTGTTCACGAACAGAAATGGGAATCGTAGTGTGGTCGAATCTTTGTGAAACAAGTAACAAATGAAGTTTTGTAGCACGTCCGAGAAGTGCGATAGAAGATAAGAGTGAGAAAAACGATTCTTTAATCGTCTTATTGACTCCCTCGGATAATGCAAGAACTTCATCAATCACAATTGTCATATGGCTGAATTCATGACGTGGATTCTCGTATAGGATTGCTTGACGTTTGTGAATCAGTTCTAGACATTGACTTAATTTCTCATTGATTTCTGATACAAAGTCGGATTTAGAGCGATTTTCAACGGGGTGAAGCACTGCAATTTGATGTTCACGAGCCCAACGACTAGGTGTGTCAAACTTTGGGTCTACGATAATTAAATCAGATTGATGTTTGAGTACACTCAGTAAATAGGTGAGAGCATAGGACTTACCCGAACCACTATTTCCACAGATTGCCATGTGATTGACCTTATCAAGATTAAGCGTAAAATTTTCCATAATTGGAATTTGATTTTTGGGCAAACTTGTTGTATATCTATCAAGGTCAGGAATGACCAATCGTTTTGAAATTCCCATCTTCCACGGAAAGAAGAGTCCTCGCTGAACATGAATATCATCTGTTTTCAGAGGGACGAAATATGTGGCATTTTGCTTCAATAATGTATAATGTGGGTATAGGGATGCGTTAGCAATCAAGAAGATTTTATTATAGAGCTCATCGTCTAAAATATAGGCGCAGGGAAGTCGTGGGATGAAGATGAAACCGTCCTCTTGAATGACAATGTTAAAACTGTTTGTATAACTTGTTTCGCCTTGCATCAAGGCTCCAAGAGCCATATTAAGGCTCTGGAGCAAGTATGATTGCAAGACGGCATCTGTTTTAGACACCATTATTTGACCTCCTTAATACCATCAGCTTTAAAGTAAACGTTATAGCGTACTTCAACGGCTTGAAGGTTATCGAATTGAATCAAACTCATGAAATCAGGTAGCTTAATTTTGTCTTCAAACTTAACTTGGAACGGTTCGAGTCCTTCTTGGATGAAGGTTGCCTTATAAGCGATGATTTCGCCAGTAGGCTTTCCATCCTCAAAAAGTTGTTGTGGCTCAAGTTCCGTACTCAAACTATGAATAGGTTTTGTAGGATTTACATATTGTGATGCAGTTGCGACAGAGTATCCACTTTGTCTATGTTTTGTTTTAATAGTCATATTTAATTCCTCCGAATAGATGTTTAGATGATACCCGTTTTAAGTCGTGAGCGTGACCGTCTTAGCTAAGGACATTTTCATTTTAATCCGTATTGGGATATAAATATATAACTTGATAAGTCACTATGATTAGATTTGATGAGACAAGGGGTTTGAAATAATTTCCTAAGAATCATGTTTCAAAATGACTTCAAAAATGACTTGATAGGTTATTTTTTGATTTTTAATGTATTAAATTTTTTTATGCAACTGTTCATGGTATAATAGACTTGTTGAAAACATTTACAAGGAGACTATGAACTTGATACCATTAGCAACAAGCAACAAGCAACAAGCAACAAGCAACAAGCAACAAGCAACAAGCAACAAGCAACA
>NZ_JVJI01000120.1:0-457 GCF_001072665.1 Streptococcus pseudopneumoniae
TGTTGATGCTGAAGCACTTGCTACTGCACTTGTTGACGCTGAAGCTGAAGCTACTGCACTAGTTGATGCTGAGGCTGAAGCTACCGCACTTGTTGATGCTGAAGCACTTGCTACCGCACTTGTTGACGCTGAAGCTGAGGCTACTGCACTAGTAGATGCTGAAGCTGAAGCCACTGCACTGGTTGATGCTGAAGCGCTTGCTACTGCACTAGTTGATGCTGAGGCGCTTGCTACCGCACTAGTTGATGCTGAAGCACTTGCTACCGCGCTTGTTGACGCTGAAGCTGAAGCCACTGCACTTGTTGATGCTGAAGCGCTTGCTACTGCACTAGTTGATGCTGAGGCGCTTGCTACCGCACTTGTTGACGCTGAAGCTGAGGCTACCGCGCTAGTCGATGCTGAAGCACTTGCTACTGCACTTGTTGACGCTGAAGCTGAAGCTACTGCACTAGTAGAT
>NZ_JVJI01000121.1:0-39499 GCF_001072665.1 Streptococcus pseudopneumoniae
TGAGCTGTGAGCTGTGAGCTGTGAGCTGTGAGCTGTGAGCTGTGAGCTGTGATTGCGTTCATACCAATCATTCCTTTACTTTTTGATAGTTCTATTATATCAAAATTTCAAAATTTTGCATATCTTCTTTTTTTGATGAACAGTCAGTTGAATCATAAAGGCTATTAAAAAGATGTTCTGAAATTGCTTAGAGAGGGAAACTATGGATAAGAAAATTTTATTTGAATCTCTTAATACTGAACTATCCAAGGAGAATATTGACCTTTTCCGAAATGCCTGTGAAATATGGTATAATAGAAGAATGGCAAACAAGAATACAAGTAAAACAAGACGAAGACCGTCAAAAGCAGAACTCGAAAGAAAAGAAGCGATTCAACGAATGTTGATTTCGTTGGGAATCGCGCTTTTATTGATTTTCGCAGCCTTCAAATTAGGAGCTGCAGGTATCACCCTTTACAATTTAATACGCTTGCTGGTGGGTAGCCTAGCTTATCTGGCAATATTTGGTATCCTGCTCTACCTCTTCTTTTTCAAGTGGATCCGAAAACAGGAAGGGCTCCTATCTGGCTTTTTCACCATATTTGCAGGTTTACTCTTGATTTTTGAGGCCTACTTAGTTTGGAAATATGGTTTGGACAAGTCGGTATTAAAAGGGACCATGGCTCAGGTTGTGACGGATTTGACTGGTTTTCGAACGACCAGTTTTGCTGGAGGAGGCTTGATTGGGGTCGCTCTTTATATGCCAATCGCCTTTCTCTTTTCAAATGTCGGCACTTACTTTATTGGTTCTATCTTGATTTTAGCTGGAGCCCTCCTAGTCAGTCCTTGGTCTGTTTACGATATTGCTGAATTCTTCAGTAGAGGCTTTGTCAAATGGCGGGAAGGTCATGAGCGTCGAAAAGAGGAACGCCTTGTCAAACAAGAAGAAAAAGCTCGTCAAAAGGCTGAGGAAGAGGCTAGATTAGAACAAGAAGAGACCGAAAAAGCCTTACTCGATTTGCCTCCTGTTGATATGGAAACGGGTGAAATTCTGACAGCAGATGTTGTTCTTGACGGTCCATCTGTTCCGGAAGAAGAGTGGGTAGAACCAGAAATCATCTTGCCTCAAGCTGAACTTGAATTCGCTGAACAGGAAGATGGCTCTGATGATGAAGACGTACAGGTCGATTTTTCTGCTAAGGAGGCCCTTGAATACAAACTTCCAAGCTTACAACTCTTTGCCCCAGATAAACCAAAGGACCAGTCTAAAGAAAAGAAAATCGTCCGAGAAAACATCAAAATCCTAGAAGAAACCTTTGCTAGCTTCGGTATCAAGGTAACAGTTGAACGGGCCGAAATTGGGCCATCAGTGACCAAGTATGAAGTCAAGCCAGCAGTGGGTGTAAGGGTCAACCGCATCTCCAATCTCGCAGATGACCTCGCTCTAGCCTTGGCGGCCAAGGATGTCCGAATCGAAGCACCTATCCCAGGGAAATCTTTAGTGGGAATCGAAGTACCTAACTCTGAGATTGCGACAGTTTCTTTCCGAGAACTATGGGAACAATCTCAAACGAAAGCAGAAAATCTCTTGGAAATTCCTTTAGGGAAGGCTGTTAATGGAACCGCAAGAGCATTTGACCTCTCCAAGATGCCCCACTTGCTTGTCGCAGGTTCAACGGGATCAGGGAAGTCAGTAGCTGTTAATGGCATTATCGCTAGCATTCTGATGAAAGCAAGACCCGACCAGGTCAAGTTTATGATGGTGGACCCTAAGATGGTTGAGTTGTCTGTTTACAATGATATTCCCCACCTCTTGATTCCAGTTGTGACCAATCCACGTAAGGCTAGCAAGGCTCTGCAAAAGGTCGTGGATGAAATGGAAAATCGTTATGAACTCTTTGCCAAGGTGGGAGTTCGGAATATTGCAGGTTTTAATGCCAAGGTAGAAGAGTTCAATGTCCAGTCTGAGTACAAGCAGGTTCCGCTACCGCTCATTGTCGTGATTGTGGATGAGTTGGCTGACCTCATGATGGTGGCCAGCAAGGAAGTGGAAGATGCTATCATTCGTCTCGGACAGAAGGCGCGTGCTGCCGGTATCCACATGATTCTTGCAACCCAGCGCCCATCCGTTGATGTCATTTCTGGTCTGATCAAGGCCAATGTTCCTTCTCGTGTCGCTTTCGCAGTTTCATCAGGAACAGATTCCCGTACGATTTTGGATGAAAATGGAGCGGAAAAACTGCTTGGACGTGGAGATATGCTCTTTAAACCAATTGATGAAAATCATCCAGTTCGTCTCCAAGGCTCCTTTATCTCGGATGATGATGTCGAGCGCATCGTAAACTTCATCAAGGCTCAGGCTGATGCGGACTACGATGAGAGTTTTGATCCAGGTGAGGTTTCTGAAAATGAAGGAGAATTTTCAGATGGTGGTGATGGTGGAGATCCGCTTTTTGAAGAAGCCAAGGCTTTGGTAATCGAAACTCAGAAAGCCAGCGCATCCATGATTCAGCGTCGTTTGTCTGTTGGATTTAACCGTGCGACCCGCCTTATGGAAGAACTTGAGATGGCAGGTGTCATTGGTCCAGCTGAAGGAACCAAACCAAGAAAAGTATTGCAACAATAAAAAAATAGCTTCTTTCCAAGTTTGGAGAGAAGCTATTTTACTGGCTATAGATTGGTATTATTTTCTGAATTTGTAGTATTGGACTGTTTTTCATTTTCAGTAGTAGATTTACTTGGAGCAGGAGTAGTAGAGTCCTGAGTTGCTGTTTTCTGCTCTTCTTTTTTCTCTTCCTTGACGCCGGATTTTGGTGTTTCTTCTTGTTGTGGTTTTTCTTGAGAAGTGTTATTTTCCTTATTAGGACTAGTGTTTTCCTGAGGGGATTCCTTTTGAATTTCTTTGACAATTGTTGTCGTCTGGCTTGTCGTAGGTTCTTTTTTAGTATTTTTGTTATTATCCAAGGCGTTCATGATAGTGATACTTGCGGTAATTAAGCCGAGAATACTACCGATAGTAGCAACGGTTTTTTGAAAGACCGTAAAGCCTTTTTTGATGTGTTCTGTTTTTGGTTTTGAAGTTCTACGATAATTAGACATACATTCTCTCCTTTAACTAAAATTTATTATACCGCATTTCTTTAAAAAAATCTTAAAAAAAGAGGAATTGCCCTTTCTTGTCGCAAGCTCCGTTTCATGATACAATAGAAGGAGTGATTTTAGAAAGCGTGAGAAAACATGATTTACTTTGATAATTCGGCGACGACCAAGCCTTATC
This sequence comes from Streptococcus pseudopneumoniae, assembly GCF_001072665.1. Lineage (GTDB taxonomy): Bacteria > Bacillota > Bacilli > Lactobacillales > Streptococcaceae > Streptococcus > Streptococcus pseudopneumoniae_S. Next base: position 3,257 of record NZ_JVJI01000121.1, read on the forward strand.
CTGAAGCCCTTGAAACTTATATGCAGGTCGCTTCAAAAATTTTAGGAAATCCATCTAGTCTTCATCGTTTGGGAGACCAGGCAACACGAATTTTAGATGCTTCCCGTCAACAGATTGCAGATTTAATCGGTAAGAAAAGTGATGAAATCTTCTTTACTTCTGGTGGGACAGAAGGAGATAACTGGGTCATCAAGGGTGTGGCCTTTGAAAAGGCTCAGTTTGGAAAGCACATCATCGTATCAGCCATTGAACATCCAGCAGTCAAAGAGTCAGCCCTTTGGTTGAAATCTCAAGGTTTTGAAGTGGATTTTGCTCCAGTTGATAACAAAGGATTTGTGGATGTTGAGGCACTAGCAGATTTGATACGACCTGATACGACCCTCGTTTCCATCATGGCAGTTAACAATGAAATCGGCTCTGTTCAGCCCATTGAGGCTATTTCAGAACTGTTAGCAGACAAACCAACTATTTCCTTCCACGTTGATGCAGTTCAGGCACTTGCCAAAATTCCGACTGAAAAGTATCTGACAGAACGAGTGGATTTCGCGACTTTCTCTGGTCACAAGTTCCACGGAGTTCGTGGTGTTGGTTTTGTCTATATCAAGTCTGGTAAGAAAATTACGCCTCTTTTAACAGGTGGTGGTCAGGAACGTGATTACCGTTCGACAACTGAAAATGTGTCAGGGATTGCTGCGACAGCCAAGGCCCTCCGTTTGTCTATGGAGAAGCTAGATTTCTTTACTAGCAAGACTGGCCAGATGAAGGCAGTGATTCGCCAAGCCCTTCTGGACTACCCAGATATTTTTATCTTCTCAGATGAGGAAGAATTCGCACCTCATATTCTGACTTTTGGAATCAAGGGTGTTCGTGGTGAAGTCATTGTTCACGCCTTTGAAGACTATGATATTTTCATCTCAACGACCTCTGCTTGTTCATCCAAGGCCGGGAAACCTGCAGGAACCCTGATTGCCATGGGAGTGGATAAAGATAAGGCCCAGTCAGCTGTGCGTCTTAGCCTAGACCTTGAAAATGATATGAGTCAGGTCGAGCAGTTTTTGACCAAGTTAAAATTGATTTACAATCAAACTAGAAAAGTAAGATAGGAGCATTCATGCAATATTCAGAAATTATGATTCGCTACGGAGAGTTGTCAACCAAGGGTAAAAATCGTATGCGTTTCATCAATAAACTTCGCAATAATATTTCAGACGTTTTGTCTATCTATCCCCAAGTTAAGGTAACAGCAGATCGCGACCGTGCCCACGCTTACCTCAATGGAGCAGATTACACAGCAGTAGCAGAATCGCTCAAACAAGTTTTTGGAATTCAAAACTTTTCCCCTGTTTATAAGGTTGAAAAATCTGTAGAAGTTCTGAAGTCTTCTGTCCAAGAGATTATGCAGGACATCTACAAGGACGGCATGACCTTTAAAATTTCTAGCAAGCGTAGCGACCACACCTTTGAACTTGATAGTCGTGAACTCAACCAAACACTTGGAGGAGCTGTTTTCGAAGCCATTCCAAATGTGCAAGCTAAAATGAAAAGTCCTGACATCAATCTTCAGGTGGAGATCCGTGAAGAAGCAGCCTATCTTTCTTATGAAACCATTCGTGGGGCTGGTGGTTTGCCAGTTGGAACTTCAGGTAAAGGGATGCTTATGTTGTCAGGAGGGATTGACTCACCAGTAGCAGGTTATCTTGCTTTGAAACGTGGAGTGGATATTGAGGCTGTTCACTTTTCCAGTCCACCTTACACCAGTCCGGGTGCTCTTAAAAAAGCCCAAGATTTGACCCGTAAATTAACCAAGTTTGGGGGCAATATCCAGTTTATCGAAGTTCCTTTTACAGAGATTCAAGAGGAAATCAAGGCTAAAGCGCCAGAAGCCTATCTTATGACCTTGACGCGTCGTTTTATGATGCGGATTACTGACCGTATTCGTGAGGTACGAAATGGTTTAGTTATCATCAATGGGGAAAGTCTTGGTCAAGTAGCTAGCCAGACCTTAGAAAGCATGCAGGCTATCAATGCTGTTACCAACACTCCAATCATCCGTCCAGTTGTGACAATGGATAAGTTGGAAATCATTGACATTGCTCAGGCAATCGATACCTTTGACATTTCAATCCAGCCATTTGAAGACTGCTGTACGATTTTTGCACCAGATCGTCCAAAAACAAATCCTAAGATTAAGAATGCGGAGCAATACGAAGCTCGCATGGATGTTGAAGGTTTAGTTGAGCGAGCTGTAGCTGGAATCATGATTACCGAGATTACACCTCAACCTGAAAAAGATGAAGTGGATGACTTGATTGACAATCTCCTCTAAATCAGAAAATCCAAAAGAATTTAGAAAAATAAATGAAAAAGTTAGTTTTTAATCCAAAAATGGAAGCAAAGCTAACTTTTTTTCTATAATTGTGATATAATAAAATAAAATTTTGAATATAGAGAGTTTTCTGACAATGAATCAATCCTACTTTTATTTAAAAATGAAAGAACACAAACTCAAGGTTCCTTATACAGGTAAGGAACGCCGTGTACGTGTTCTTCTTCCTAAAGATTATGAGAAAGACACGAATCGTTCCTATCCTGTTGTTTACTTTCATGACGGGCAAAATGTTTTTTATAGCAAGGAGTCTTTCATTGGCCATTCATGGAAGATTATCCCAGCTATTAAGCGTAATCCTGATATCAGTCGCATGATTGTCGTTGCCATTGACAATGATGGTATGGGGCGGATGAATGAGTATGCGGCATGGAAGTTCCAAGAATCTCCTATCCCAGGGCAGCAGTTTGGCGGTAAGGGTGTGGAGTATGCAGAGTTTGTCATGGAGGTGGTCAAACCTTTTATCGATGAGACCTACCGTACAAAAGCTGACCGCCAGCATACGGCTATGATTGGGTCTTCACTAGGAGGCAATATTACCCAGTTTATCGGTTTGGAATACCAAGACCAAATTGGATGCATCGGGGTCTTTTCATCTGCTAACTGGCTCCATCAAGAAGCCTTTAATCGCTACATCGAGCGCCAGAAACTATCGCCTGACCAGCGTATCTTTATCTATGTTGGAACTGAAGAAGCAGATGATACGGACCAGACCCTGATGGCTGGCAATATCAAGCAAGCCTATATCGACTCGTCGCTTCGCTATTACCATGACTTGATAGCATGTGGGGTACACTTAGATAATCTTGTTTTAAAAGTTCAGTCTGGCGCCATCCATAGTGAAATCCCTTGGTCGGAGAATTTACCAGACTGTCTGAGATTTTTTGCAGAGAAATGGTAAAGTAAGAAAGGAGAAAGCCAATGCATATTGAAAACCTTAGCCACTGGAGTGGCAATCTTAACCGTGAAATGTACCTTAATCGTTATGGACATGCTGGGATTCCAGTTGTGATCTTTGCTTCATCAGGTGGTAGTCACAACGAATACTATGATTTTGGCATGATTGATGCCTGTGCTTCCTTTATCAAGGAAGGCCGTGTCCAGTTCTTTACCCTGTCCAGTGTAGATAGTGAGAGCTGGTTGGCCACTTGGAAAAATGGGCACGACCAAGCGGAAATGCACCGTACCTATGAACGCTATGTGATTGAAGAGGCCATTCCTTTTATCAAGCACAAGACAGGTTGGTTTGATGGTATGATGACGACAGGCTGCTCCATGGGCGCCTACCATGCTGTCAATTTCTTCCTCCAGCATCCAGATGTCTTTACCAAAGTAATTGCTCTTAGTGGTGTTTACGATGCACGTTTTTTTGTCGGCGATTACTACAATGACGATGCTATTTACCAAAACTCGCCAGTAGATTATATCTGGAACCAGAACGACGGCTGGTTTATTGACCATTATCGTCAGGCAGAGATTGTGCTGTGTACGGGTCTTGGTGCCTGGGAACAAGACGGTTTACCATCTTTCTACAAGCTCAAAGAAGCCTTTGACCAGAAAAAAATTCCAGCCTGGTTTGCTGAATGGGGACACGATGTCGCCCACGATTGGGAATGGTGGCGCAAACAAATGCCTTATTTCCTTGGAAATCTCTATTTATAAAAGGAGCTACCTATGAATTACCTTGTTATTTCTCCCTATTATCCACAAAACTTTCAACAGTTTACCATCGAACTAGCCAATAAAGGCATTACCGTCTTGGGAATTGGTCAAGAGCCCTACGAGCAACTGGATGATCTCTTGCGCAATAGCCTGACTGAGTATTTCCGCGTTGATAATCTTGAGAACATAGACGAAGTCAAACGTGCAGTTGCTTTTCTCTTTTATAAACATGGCCCAATTGACCGCATCGAGTCTCACAATGAATATTGGCTTGAGCTAGACGCAGCACTCAGAGAACAATTCAATGTTTTTGGTGCCAAACCAGAAGACCTTAAAAAGACTAAATTTAAGTCTGAAATGAAGAAACTTTTCAAAAAAGCAGGTGTCCCTGTGGTACCTGGAGCTGTTATCCATACGGAAGAAGATGTTGATCAAGCTGTGAAAGAAATCGGTCTTCCAATGATTGCAAAACCTGATAATGGAGTGGGAGCAGCGGCCACCTTTAAGCTTGAAACAGAAGACGATATCAATCACTTCAAGGCTCAGTGGGACCATTCGACTGTTTATTTCTTTGAAAAATTTGTCACTTCCAGCGAAATCTGTACCTTTGACGGGCTCGTAGACAAGGATGGTAAGATTGTCTTTTCAACGACCTTCGACTACGCCTATACACCGCTTGATCTCATGATTTACAAGATGGACAATTCTTATTACGTTCTCAAGGATATGGATTCTAAACTTCGCAGGTATGGGGAAGCGATTGTCAAGGAATTTGGTATGAAAGAACGGTTCTTCCATATTGAGTTCTTCCGTGAAGGGGATGATTACATCGCCATTGAGTACAATAACCGCCCTGCAGGTGGTTTCACTATTGATGTTTATAACTTTGCTCATTCCTTGGACCTCTATCGTGGATATGCTGCTATTGTAGCAGGAGAAGAGTTCCCAGCGTCAGACTTTGAACCTCAGTTTTGTTTAGCTACATCCCGTCGTGCAAATGCTCACTATGTTTATTCTGAGGAGGACTTGCTTGCCAAATACAGCCATCAGTTCAAGGTTAAAAAAATCATGCCAGCAGCCTTTGCGGAACTTCAAGGAGATTACCTTTATATGCTGACAACTCCGAGTCGACAAGAAATGGAGCAGATGATTGCAGATTTCGGACAACGTCAAGAATAAGAACTCTCGGATTAAGGAAATGCACCTCCTTAATCCTTTTATTTTAACAAGAGAAATAAAACCGCTTTCTCATACATTCTTTTAGAAAACCTGTTGCTAAAAGATATAAAAATTGATAGAATAAGGATTGTCTAAAAAATTTTAAGGAGAATCTATCAAATGGATTTCACATGGGCTATTAAATATGCCACTGAATTTTTGGCCACTGCTATTTTGATCATTCTTGGAAATGGTGCAGTTGCCAACGTTGAACTTAAAGGTACGAAAGGTCACCAAAGTGGCTGGATCGTTATCGCTGTTGGTTATGGTATGGGGGTTATGATCCCAGCCTTGATGTTTGGTAACGTATCTGGTAACCACATTAACCCAGCCTTCACTCTTGGACTTGCGATCAGCGGTCTCTTCCCTTGGGCACAAGTTGCACCTTATATCATCGCACAAGTTTTGGGTGCTATCTTTGGTCAAGCCTTGGTTGTGGCAACACACCGCCCATACTACTTGAAAACTGAAAATCCAAACAACATCTTGGGTACTTTCTCAACAATTTCAAGTTTGGATAATGGTACAAAAGAATCACATTTTGCAGCAACTGTTAATGGTTTTGTAAACGAGTTTGTCGGTTCATTTGTTCTTTTCTTTGCAGCCCTTGGTATGACTAAAAACTTCTTTGGTGCCGAACTAGTATCAAAAGCACAAGCTGCTATCAATGCTCAAGTTGCACAAGCAACTACTCAAGGTCAAACAATTCCTCAAGAACAAGTAACAGCAGCACTTGACCAAGCTAAAGAACAAGTAGCGCCATTTATGACTTCTGGTCTTGGAATTGCTCACTTGGCACTTGGATTCCTTGTTATGGCTTTGGTAACATCACTTGGTGGACCTACAGGGCCTGCCTTGAACCCAGCCCGTGACTTGGGACCACGTCTCCTTCATGCTTTCCTTCCAAAATCAGTTCTTGGTGAGCACAAAGGTGATTCAAAATGGTGGTATTCTTGGGTACCAGTAGTAGCACCTATCGCAGCAGCAATTGCGGCAGTAGCTATCTTCAAATTCCTTTACCTATAAGAAATTGAAACCGAGGAAATCCTCGGTTTTTTAGATGAAATTTTACGAAAAAAAGGTAAATCTGAGCATAATTTCTTGTAAAAAATTCTAAAATCCTTTAAAATAAAAGAGTTGGAGGAATTTATGAATGTAAATCAGATTGTACGGATTATTCCTACTTTAAAAGTAAATAATAGAAAATTAAATGAAACATTTTATATAGAGACCCTTGGTATGAAGGCCTTGTTAGAAGAGTCAGCCTTTCTGTCACTAGGTGATCAAACAGGTCTAGAAAAGCTGGTTTTAGAAGAAGCTCCCAGTATGCGCACTCGTAAGGTAGAGGGAAGAAAAAAACTAGCTAGATTGATTGTCAAGGTGGAAAATCCCTTAGAAATTGAAGGACTCTTATCTAAAACAGATTCGATTCATCGATTATATAAAGGTCAAAATGGCTACGCTTTTGAAATTTACTCTCCAGAAGATGATTTGATTTTGATTCACGCGGAAGATGATAGAGAAAGTCTAGTAGAAGTAGAAGAAAAACTTGAATTTCAAACAGATTTGGAATCAATTTCTTTAAGTAAATTTGAGATTTCTATGGAATTACATCTCCCAACTGATATCGAAAGTTACTTGGAATCATCTGAAGTTGGGACATCACTTGGTTTTATCCCAGCTCAGGGGCAAGATTTGACTGTGGACAATACGGCTACTTGGGACTTATCGATGCTCAAGTTCTTGGTCAGTGAACTAGATATAGCAAGTCTTCGCCAGAAGTTTGAGTCTACCGAATATTTTATTCCTAAGTCTGAAAAATTCTTCCTTGGTAAAGATAGAAATAATGTTGAATTGTGGTTTGAAGAAGTATGAAGTGGACCAAGATTATTAAAAAAATAGAAGAACAAATCGAGGCAGGGATCTATCCCGGAGCCTCTTTTGCATATTTTAAGGACAATCAATGGACGGAGTTCTATTTAGGCCAGAGTGACCCAGAGCATGGCTTGCAGACAGAGGCAGGACTAGTTTACGACCTAGCCAGTGTCAGCAAGGTTGTTGGAGTTGGTACCGTTTTTACCTTCTTGTGGGAAAGAGGTCAATTAGATATTGACAGACCAGTAACCGATTTTTTACCTGAGAGTGATTATCCAGATATTACTATTCGTCAGCTCTTGACTCACGCAACAGATCTTGATCCTTTTATTCCCAATCGTGATCTTTTAACAGATTCAGAATTAAAGGAAGCGATGTTTCATCTCAATAGACGAAATCAGCTAGCCTTTCTTTATTCGGATGTCCATTTTTTGCTGTTGGGTTTTATTTTGGAAAGAATCTTTAATCAAGACTTGGATGTGATTTTACAAGAACAAGTCTGGAATCTTTGGGGAATGACGGAAACCCAATTTGGGCCTGTTGAGCTTGCTGTTCCAACAGTCAGAGGTGTAGAGGAAGGCATAGTACATGATCCCAAGGCTCGCCTTCTGGGCAGACATGCAGGTAGTGCTGGTTTATTTTCTACTGTAAAGGATTTACAAATCTTTTTAGAACATTATTTAGCAGATGATTTTGCAAGAGATTTGAGTCAAAATTTTTCTCCTTTGGATGACAAGGAACGTTCTTTGGCATGGAATTTGGAAGGAGATTGGTTAGACCATACGGGCTATACAGGTACCTTTATCATGTGGAATCGCCAGAAGCAAGAAGCGGCTATTTTCCTATCGAATCGTACCTATGAAAAGGATGAGAGGACTCAATGGATTGTAGACCGCAATCAAGTGATGGACTTGATTCGCAAAGAAGAGTAAGGAGAGACATGTCAAACAGTTTAAAAGGGACTCTATTAACAGTTGTGGCTGGGATTGCTTGGGGCTTGTCAGGAACGAGTGGCCAATACCTGATGGCACATGGAATTTCGTCTCTGGTTTTAACTAACTTACGACTTTTAATCGCCGGTGGGATTCTCATAGTCTTGGCTTATGTTACTGAAAAGGAGAAAATGCTGGCCTTTTTAAAGGATAGAAAGAGTTTGCTGTCTCTTCTTATTTTTGCTCTAATTGGTCTCTTCCTCAACCAATTCGCCTATCTAACTGCTATTCAGGAGACAAATGCAGGAACAGCGACTGTGCTTCAGTATGTTTGTCCTGTCGGGATTTTGATTTATAGCTGTATCAAAGATAAGGTGGCACCGACACTGGGAGAGATTGTTTCTATCATATTAGCCATTGGAGGGACCTTCCTGATTGCAACTCATGGGCAATTGGACCAGTTATCCATGACACCTGCAGGCCTGTTCTGGGGTCTCTTTTCTGCTCTGACTTACGCACTTTATATCATTTTGCCCATAGCCTTGATTAAGAAGTGGGGGAGTAGTTTGATCATTGGTGTGGGAATGGTCATAGCAGGTTTGGTCGCTCTTCCTTTTACAGGAGTTCTACAGACTGTTATCCCAACTAGTCTTGATTTTCTCCTCGCATTTGCGGGTATTATTCTTATCGGGACTGTCTTTGCCTATACAGCTTTCCTTAAAGGAACCAGTCTGATAGGACCGGTCAAGTCAAGCTTGTTGGCTTCAATTGAACCAATCTCGGCGGTTTTCTTTGCCTTCCTAATTATGAATGAACAATTTTATCCTATTGATTTTCTTGGTATGGCAATGATTTTAATTGCAGTCACTTTGATTTCGTTGAAAGATTTATTGTTAGAGAAATAAACAAAAAATGAAAGTAGATGATAACCACTCTCAAAGAGGGGTTATTTTTACTAATAAAAGCTTTTGAATCTAAATGAATTAATGAAATTTTATAAAAGTTTAAGCCTTTTTTCTTAAAATATTTATATGAGTATAGAATACCTGGAGAAGATATGAATATTTTTAAAAAAATACATCCATCTAAACCTCTAAAATACTTGAGATGGTTTGACATTGTGATTATTACGATCATAATGTTTGGTCAGTTTATAATTCGTTCAACCGAGCTATTTTTAGCAAATACGTTTCCAACGGGTGCATCAAGTACAGAAGGGATAGTTAGACAGGCTGCAAGCGAAGGTGCTGCTTATTTTAGTAATTTTACCCTGCAAGCTATATTATTGGCTGTGACCTTACTCTATCTTTTGATTCGAAATTATGATTTTAAACAGCTTCCTATTCACTGGAATTGGTCCATTATCTTTTGGGTTCCATTTATATTTGCTTTAGTGGGATTGTTTGGAGACTTGGTTACAACTCTCACTGGTAAATATAATTACTTTAATCCAGACCTTTTTGCCTATATAGATTTCACGCAAATAATAGGGAAGTTCTTAGCTCTCAGCCCGATAGCGATTGCCTATGCCTTGCTTAATGGATTTTATGAAGAATTTTTCTTTCTAGGTTTGTTAACTTCAGTGAAGGAAAAACACAAGTGGTTGGTTTTGCTTTATTCTACGATTATTCGTATTTCCTTCCACACCTATCAAGGATTAGTATGGGCTTTGGTAATCGGTGTAGTTTATGGCTTATTCTATTATTTCTTATACAAATATAAAATTAAAAATCTCCTTCCATTCTTTCTCATGCATGCTTTAGCAGATATGTTTGGTTCTAGCCTGATCTATCTATTGGTTGCTTGGGGGACTTAAAAATTAGAAAAGTCCACTCAGTTGTCTGAGCGGACTTTTTGTGTCAAGACATTTAGTCTTTATTTTCGTATGGCAAGATTAAGTTCAAGATGATTCCTGTCATAGCTGATAGGGCAGTACCTGAAAGGGTAACTGGACCAAGTTTAAGGATTGCTCCTCCAAGTCCAAGTACCAACATAGCACTTGCGATGATTAGGTTACGCATTTGAGCGAAATCAACACGTTCTTTGATCAAGACTTTCAAACCGTTGCTGGCGATAACTCCATAGAGAAGGATTGACATACCACCAAGTACAGCGTTTGGAATAGTTGAAATCAAGGCAGTGAATTTACCAAGGAAGCTGAGGGCAATTGCGATGAAGGCAGCGTTACGGATAACTGAGACAGAAGCGATACGAGTCATACCGATAACCCCTGTATTTTCTCCGTAAGTTGTATTGGCTGGTCCACCAAGGAAGGCAGAAACAGAAGTTGCGATACCGTCACCAAGAAGTGTACGGTGAAGACCTGGTTCTTTCAAGAATTGACGGCCACAGATTTGACCCAAAACAGTATGGTCTCCGATATGTTCAGAAATTGTTACGATAGCGATTGGCAAGATAGCGATAGTTTCTGGACCAAAGTAAAGATTGTATTCTTTAAAGGCACCACCAGTACTAAATGGCAAGTAGAAACCAGGAATTTCAAACCAGTTAGCTTTAAGGACTGGTGTAAAGTCAACCAAGCCAAGTGTTAGTGCGAAGAGGTAACCACCGATAATGGCAAAGAGGAATGGAATGATTCGTAGGAAGCCTTTTCCTTTTGTATTGATAAAGGCAGCAATTAGGAAAGTAACAACCGCTACAAGAGCATTTTTCCAGTTTCCATCAGCTACAAGACCAGCGTTGGTAACAGCTGAACCTGCAAGTCCAAGACCGATAACGATGATCATAGGTCCGATGATGATTGGTGGCAAGAGTTTATCAATCCATTTTGTACCCGCAAAACGAACACTTGCAGCCACAAGGACATAGATAAAACCTGTAAGGATAACCCCTGTTTGTGCAGCTGATACATCCCCTCCTAGTTCCTTCATAGCTAGGGACATAGCTGTGATAAAGGCGAATGATGATCCTAGATAAACTGGAACTCTAAAACCAGTTGCGATCATGTAGATGAGTGTTCCTACACCTGAAGCAAAAAGGGCAACAGATACAGGCATTCCCAAAATCAATGGTACCAAGATGGTTGCACCAAACATGGCGAAAACGTGTTGGAAGCTAAGGAGAATTCCTTTCCCAGCCGAAGGACGTTGGTCAACGTCTAGTAACAAATCAACAGTTGATTCTTGTTTCATATAAACCTCACTTTTGGGCATCAAAAAAGAGCCCATTATTTTACAGCAATAGGCCCTCAGAGTAAGACTTCTCTAAAATCTAGACTTTAAAGAGTTTTAAATATTTCTGCGTCTTCGTCACCTCACGGGATGACATTAAAAACCTTTGCTTAGGATAGTATAGCAGAAAAAAATGATTTTGTAAATCATTTTTTCCCGAGCCCGAAAATAAGAGAGCGAGGTTGATTTTGTAAATCATTTTTTCCCGAGCCTAAAAATAAAAGAGCGAGGCTGACTTTGTAAATATTTTTTACTAAAAAATTTAAAGTGGGCGTTTGTTGGGCATGCCAGCCTTTCTTGGATATTTATTTGGTGTTTCTTTTTTCTTTTCTACCACTGAGATATAACGCGAATCTCCATTAGGTAGAGCGTAGCTGAGATTGTCTTCGACCTTACTAAAAAGGAGGTTGAGGGCATTCTTAGCTTCTAATAATTCCTCAGGCGCATTGCTGGCCTTAAGAGCCAATAGTTTTCCGCCAACTTTAAGGTAGGGAATAGTCAATTCAGACAAGACCTGCATACGGGCAACCGCACGAGCTGTTACAAAATCATATTGAGCACGGAAGTTTTTATCTTGTGCAAAATCTTCGGCACGTCCATGGTGGAAATGAACTCCGTTCAAATCCAGTTCTTGAGCCAACAGTTGGAGGAAGTTGATGCGCTTGTTGAGAGAATCAATGATGGTCACATCTAGCTGAGGATAGAGGATTTTCATAGGTAGACTAGGAAATCCTGCCCCGGCTCCAATATCAAGAAGTTTGATAGTTTCATTGGGAATCAAACCTTGAAGAATGGGTGCAATCGAATCGTAAAAATGTTTGAGATAAACTTCATCCTTGTCTGTAATAGCTGTTAGATTGATTTTTTCATTCCACTCGACCAAGAGTTCAAAATAACGTTCAAATTGTTTTTTTTGCTGGTCAGAAAGTGAAAGATTTTGCTCGGCAAGCAAGTTGTAAAATGTTTCTGGTTTCATAGTTTTTTCCTTCTTTAGTATCATCTTATTTTACCACAATCATTAAAAATTTGATATACTGGTACTAATCTAAAAGCAGAAAGGACTTATATAATGACTTGGATTATTCTTGGAGTTTTAGCTCTTATTGTGATTTTTGTGATTGTTAGCTATAACGGTTTGGTTAAGAATCGTATGCAAACAAAGGAGGCTTGGAGTCAGATTGATGTTCAGTTGAAACGTCGAAATGATCTCTTGCCAAACTTGATTGAGACTGTAAAAGGTTATGCTAAATATGAAGGTTCTACCCTTGAAAAGGTGGCAGAACTTCGCAATCAAGTTGCTGCAGCGACTTCACCAGCAGAAGCTATGAAAGCTAGTGATGCCCTCACTCGTCAAGTTTCAGGTATTTTTGCAGTTGCAGAAAGCTATCCAGATTTGAAAGCTAGTGCAAACTTTGTTAAATTGCAAGAGGAGTTGACAAATACAGAAAATAAAATTTCTTACTCTCGTCAACTCTACAACAGTGTTGTCAGCAACTACAATGTAAAATTAGAAACTTTCCCAAGCAATATTATTGCTGGAATGTTTGGATTTAAAGCAGCAGATTTCCTTCAAACACCAGAAGAGGAAAAGGCAGTTCCTAAGGTTGATTTTAGCGGTTTAGGTGACTAAGATGTTGTTTGATCAAATTGCAAGCAATAAACGAAAAACGTGGATTTTGTTGCTGGTATTTTTCCTACTCTTAGCTCTTGTTGGCTATGCGGTTGGTTACCTCTTTATGCGGTCTGGGCTTGGTGGCTTGGTTATCGCGCTGATTATCGGCTTTATCTATGCCTTGTCTATGATTTTTCAATCCACAGAGATTGTCATGTCCATGAATGGAGCGCGTGAGGTGGATGAACAAACGGCACCAGACCTCTACCATGTAGTAGAAGATATGGCTATGGTGGCTCAGATTCCTATGCCACGTGTTTTCATCATTGATGATCCAGCCTTAAATGCCTTTGCGACAGGTTCTAACCCCCAAAATGCGGCGGTTGCTGCGACGTCAGGTCTCCTAGCTATCATGAATCGTGAAGAACTAGAAGCTGTTATGGGACATGAAGTCAGTCATATTCGTAACTACGATATCCGCATTTCAACTATTGCTGTCGCCCTTGCTAGTGCTATCACCATGCTTTCTAGTATGGCAGGTCGTATGATGTGGTGGGGCGGAGCAGGTCGCAGACGAAGTGACGATGATAGAGATGGAAATGGTCTTGAAATCATTATGCTAGTGGTCTCCCTACTTGCAATTGTGCTGGCACCTCTCGCTGCAACCTTGGTGCAACTAGCTATTTCTCGTCAGAGGGAATTCCTAGCTGATGCTTCTAGTGTTGAGTTGACGCGCAATCCTCAAGGGATGATTAATGCTCTACGTAAGTTGGATAATAGTAAACCGATGAGTCGTCCTGTCGATGATGCCAGCAGTGCACTTTATATCAATGATCCTAAGAAAGGTGGAGGGTTCCAAAAACTCTTTTATACCCACCCACCTATTTCAGAACGGATTGAACGTTTAAAACATATGTAAAATGAATGTTGGGAAAAAGTCTTTAAAATCTTAAAAACGCATAATATCAGGTGTGCAAAAACTTGATATTATGCGTTTTATTATCGGAAGATTTACTTCGTTTTCTCCTAAAATTGTGTTTTTGCACCATCTATCTGCTATGTTGCAAATTTATAAATCATCTAAATTAACTACCTCCAGACCGTGTTCTGTTAAGCGATAGATGATTGAACAGACATCTTTTAAGAAACGACGGTCATGCGAAACAGTGATGAGACCGCCTGGATAGGTGGCAAAGAGTTTTCTGATTTGGGGTTGAGAAGTGGGTGAAAAGTTTCGTGTGGGTTCATCCAGAAGGAGAAAGTTTGGTTTGCGCAGGACTAAATCCAAAAGCAGGAGTTTTCCCTGTTGCCCGCCAGATAAGGAGCGAATTTGATGTTGCATTTCTGGATAACTGAAATTGAGACTTGCTAAGTGAGATTGGATTTTCTGCAGTTCCTCTTTTTCCCCAGTTTTGCTGAGGTAGACGATTGGGGATAAATCCAATTGTAGTTTTTTGTGGTAATCTTGTGGCATAACACCAAGTGAAATCTCTCTTTTTTGACTTAGCAGTTGTTGCAACTTTGCTAACAGAGTTGATTTCCCCATACCATTTGGGCCGATGATACCGATTTTTTCTTGTCCACGGACAGTTAGTTGTAGTTTTTGAACCAAAACTCGGTCGCCAATGGCCAAATTTTCCTTTTCCAGTTGGATTAAGACTTTAGAAACCGGTAATGGCTGTATATCTGAGAAAAAAAGTCTAATTTCTTCCTCTTCAAGTGGTTTTTGGGTTATAGATTGAGCTGTCTTTTCAAAGCGTTTTTCTTGAGAGAGAACAGTTTTCATCTTTTTAGCCAATAGGCGACCGGCAGTACTGTCTTTGGTAGCTCGAAGCGCAGTTTCTACATTTTGCTTGACTCGCCGGTGTTTTTCCATGGTTTTATCGTAGACTCTCTGGTCGTTAGCAGCTTGCTGGCTTTGTCTGGCAAAATTAGCCTTTCTCTGCTCACTATAGCGATCATAGTCTAAATGCTCTACTAGTGTTTCTGCTTCTTTCCGGTGCTTGACCAGTCGCAAGTGGACAATGGTATCAGCCGTTTCAGAAAGAAAGTCTTCATCATGAGAAATGAAAATAACGGTTTGTCGAATCTTTCGAATCTGACCTTTTAGCCAATCAACTGTTTCAAGGTCTAGGTCATTTGAAGGTTCATCTAAAAATAGAATCTCAAAGGGTTTGGCTAACTCATGGATGAGCTGAATTTTCAAAGCTTCGCCACCTGATAGACTGCCAATTTCTTGGTTGATAGCGAAACGATCGCTATCAAAATGCAATTCCTCAGCTAAACGATAGAGGGCACTGTAGTCTAAATAAATAGAATCTAAAAAGAAGTAGTCGTGTAGAGTTTTCTTTTTCAGCTTCTCGGGGAGTTTTTGAGGAATGTAAGCTAGTGATTGATAATCAGATTGAATGTCACCCCTGATAGTGAAATCAGGCAATGCTTCTCCCATTAAAGCTCGCAGCAAGGTCGATTTGCCATTTCCTTCTTCGCCAATAATAGCAACCTTTTCCCCGTCTTGGATGGTCATGCTTAGATCAGATACAAGATCTCGTAGATCTTTGTTTTGTGTGATGGTCAGGTGATTGATTTTTATCATATAATTGTCCTTTCTAGAATGTCCATAGTGCATAACAAAAAGCTCTACTTTATCTAGTAGAGCCCAAAGTCACTGTCAGAAACGCTATTATCCATGTCGAAAATCCTGTCAAACTAGGCTTGTCTACCCCTATCCAACCCAAGAGGAGCAGATGGTTAGCTTTCTAGTTTTTTGATTTTCAAAGAGGATAAAGTACCAGAAGATCTAGTACAAAAAGAGCACACAAAAAGAGACAAAAACAAGATCTACTAAATAAAGTTTCTTTACTTGATAGACTTAGTTGTTCATGTCTCCCTTACCTCCGAGTATTAGTACCTCTATCCTATACCTTTAAGGAAATTTTGTCAATAGTAAATACAAAATTCTAAACTCTAAAAGCCGAAAACAGGTCCATAAAGAGTTAGTACGTGTTTGACATGCTCGTAATGGAACTTGTCATAGTTTCGCCAAGCGGTACGTGCTTGATCGTTCAGTTTTAGGCTACCGAGGCCTATCAGAAGGCTGGTACGTTGGTAAAATTTTTCAAGGTCGATTAAGATACTGTTGTTCAACTTTTCCGCTTTTTTGAGCTCTTGAAGAGTAGTATTTAGCGACTCTTGCAGTCGAATATCATCTGCCGTACCCTGTTTGCAGCTTTGGAAACTTTTATTTAACTCGGATAGGAGTTGGTAAGCATTAGTAATCAGTTCTTTGTCTTCCATGTGAGCATCCTCCTTGCTCTGATGTATTATTGCCTATAGTATAGCACTAAAAAACAAAAATGTCATAGTAAATATGGTAAAAGCTCGAATTTTAATTATAAAGTTTGGTGTGCTGATTTGTAGGCTTTTCATGGTATAATCAAGAGAGTAAATCTTTATGGAGGAAGTATGAAATTAAATATTCAAGAAATTCGTAAGCAGTCTGAAGGCTTACATTTTGAACAAACGTTAGACCTAGTCGCAGACCTGCGTGCACGTAATCAAGAAATTTTAGATGTAAAAGATATCCTTGCAGTTGGGAAAGTACAGTACGAAGACCGTATGTATTTCTTAGATTATCAGTTGTCTTACACCATTGTTCTTGCTTCAAGTCGCAGTATGGAGCCAGTTGAGTTAGTTGAATCTTATCCAGTTACGGAAGTTTTCATGGAAGGCGCAACTAATCTGCTAGATCAAGAAGTTCTAGATGATGATTTGGTCCTGCCTATCGAAAATGGAGAACTTAATCTTGCTGAGAGCGTGTCAGACAATATCCTACTAAACATTCCTATCAAGGTCTTGACGGCTGAAGAAGAAGCGGGTCAAGGATTTGTTTCAGGAAATGACTGGCAAATCATGACAGAAGAAGAATACCAAGCTCAACAAGCCGTTAAGAAAGAAGAAAACAGTCCTTTTGCTGGCCTACAAGGACTATTTGATGGAGACGAATAATGGTCTTGTCAAAAAAACGAGCACGAAAAGTGCTAGAAGAAATCATTGCTCTCTTTCCAGATGCCAAGCCCAGTCTTGATTTTACCAATCATTTTGAACTCTTGGTTGCGGTCATGTTGTCAGCCCAGACAACGGATGCAGCGGTAAATAAGGCCACTCCAGATCTCTTTGCTGCCTTTCCAACGCCACAAGCCATGTCTGTTGCAACAGAAAGTGAAATTGCCTCACACATTTCTCGCCTAGGACTGTATCGAAATAAGGCTAAATTCCTTAAAAAATGTGCCCAACAGTTACTAGAAGATTTTGATGGTCAAGTCCCTCAAACACGAGAGGAATTGGAGAGTTTGGCAGGTGTTGGTCGCAAGACAGCCAATGTTGTCATGAGTGTAGGCTTTGGAATTCCAGCTTTTGCAGTGGATACTCATGTAGAGCGTATATGTAAACACCACGATATCGTCAAAAAGTCAGCGACACCACTTGAGGTGGAAAAGCGGGTCATGGATATCTTACCACCGGAGCAGTGGTTAGCAGCCCATCAGGCAATGATTTATTTTGGACGAGCCATTTGTCATCCTAAAAATCCAGAGTGTGATCAGTACCCACAGTTATATGACTTTAGCAATTTATAAGCAATTTATAAGATGGGGTTTCAAAAGTTTTTGCTTGATTTTAGGATTGCTTTGTGCTATAGTAATTGATAACTAAATATTCCTTTAAACCTGTCCCGTGAGGCAGGCAAGGAGAACGATTAAGTAGTAGGGTGAAGTCTATACTGTTTGCAGTAGGGCTCGCTTGGCTATACATTTCAAGTCTCCTTGTTTAAGGAGACTTTTCTTTTTGGAGGTTTGTCATGAAGACAAAAGAAGTTGTAGACGAATTGACCGTCAAACGAGCGATTACGCGTATTACTTATGAGATTATCGAGCGCAACAAAGATTTGAATAAAATCGTCTTGGCTGGTATTAAAACTCGTGGTGTCTTTATCGCCCACCGAATCCAAGAACGTTTGGAGCAGCTAGAAAATCTTTCAGTTCCAGTTGTGGAATTGGACACCAAACCTTTCCGTGATGATGTTAAAAGCGGAGAAGATACTTCTTTGATTTCTGTTGATGTGACAGGCCGTGAAGTTATCTTGGTGGATGATGTGCTTTATACAGGTCGTACTATCCGTGCTGCTATTGATAATATTGTCGGTCATGGTCGTCCTGCGCGCGTGAGTTTAGCAGTTCTAGTCGATCGTGGACATAGAGAATTGCCTATCCGTCCAGATTACGTTGGGAAAAATATCCCAACTAGTCGTTCTGAAGAAATCATCGTAGAGATGGCAGAACTTGATGGCCAAGACAGAGTTCTGATTACTGAAGAAGCTTAGAAAGCTAAAGGAGTAGCCATGTCAGAAAATCAACAAGCATTGAACCATGTGGTATCCATGGAAGACCTCACTGTCAATCAAGTGATGAAATTGATCAAGCGAGGAATTGAGTTTAAAAACGGAGCTCAGCTTCCTTATGAAGACTATCCGATTGTTTCCAATCTTTTCTTTGAGGATTCTACACGGACGCATAAGTCCTTTGAAGTGGCAGAGATTAAATTGGGATTGGAACGACTTGACTTTGATGTGAAAACTAGTTCGGTTAATAAGGGTGAGACACTTTATGATACCATTTTGACTCTGTCTGCTTTAGGAGTGGATGTCTGTGTGATTCGCCACCCAGAGGTTGATTACTACAGAGAGTTGATTGCTAGTCCGACGATTACGACTTCCATCATCAATGGTGGAGATGGTTCGGGCCAACACCCTAGCCAGAGCTTGCTTGATTTGATGACCATTTTTGAGGAATTTGGTCACTTTGAGGGTCTCAAGGTTGCTATTGCAGGTGACTTGGACCACTCACGCGTTGCCAAATCCAATATGCAGATTTTGAAACGCTTGGGAGCTGAACTTTTCTTTGCTGGACCTGAGGAATGGAGAAGTCAAGAGTTTGCAGACTATGGACAGTTTGTAACCATTGATGAAATCATTGATCAAGTGGATGTCATGATGTTTCTCCGTGTTCAACATGAACGCCATGAAAGTGGAGCTGTCTTTTCAAAAGAAGACTACCATGCCCAACATGGCTTGACTCAAGAACGTTATGATTGTTTGAAAGAAACAGCAATCCTCATGCATCCAGCTCCAGTCAATCGTGATGTAGAAATCGCAGATCACTTGGTTGAAGCACCAAAATCACGGATTGTCCAACAAATGACCAATGGTGTCTTTGTTCGAATGGCAATCTTAGAATCCGTACTGGCGAGTAGAAACGCCAACTAAAACACAAGACGTTAAAAGACGCCAGTGAGCGTCCACGAGAGGTGAAAATATGACAAAAAGACTTCTAGTACTAGAAGATGGCACAGTTTTTGAAGGTAAGGCCTTCGGAGCAGATATTGATGTAACAGGCGAAATTGTCTTTAATACAGGAATGACCGGCTACCAAGAATCCATTACAGACCAGTCTTATAATGGACAAATCTTGACCTTTACTTATCCTTTGGTAGGAAATTATGGAATCAACCGTGATGATTACGAATCCATTATTCCAACTTGTAAGGGAGTTGTCGTTTTCGAAGAAGCACGTAGAGCAAGCAACTGGCGCAATCAAATGACCTTGGATGAATTTTTGAAAGCAAAGAAAATTCCTGGTATTTCAGGGATTGATACGCGTGCACTTACCAAGATTATCCGTAAGCATGGTACCATGCGTGCAACCTTGACCCATGTTGGGGACAGCATGGATCATGTGACGGACCAACTCCAAGCGACAGTCTTGCCGACAGACAATATCAAGCAGGTTTCTACTAAAACTTCATATCCAGCTCCAGGAGTTGGTTTGAGCGTGGTTCTAGTGGACTTTGGTCTCAAGCACTCAATCCTGCGTGAACTTTCTAAACGCAACTGTAACGTGACGGTTGTTCCTTATTCGACAACGGCTGAAGAAATTCTTCATCTTAATCCTGACGGAGTGATGTTGTCAAATGGGCCAGGTAACCCAGAAGACGTCCCACAAGCACTTGACATGATTCGTGGTGTGCAAGGAAAAATTCCAATCTTTGGTATTTGTATGGGACATCAACTCTTTGCTATGGCAAACGGGGCAAAGACTTACAAGATGAAGTTTGGTCACCGTGGATTCAACCATGCGGTACGTGAAATTGCTACAGGACGAGTAGACTTCACCAGCCAAAACCATGGTTATGCAGTTAGCCGTGAGGATTTGCCAGAACACTTGATTATTACCCACGAAGAAATCAATGACAAGTCAGTTGAAGGTGTGCGTCACAGATACCAACCTGCTTTCTCTGTTCAATACCACCCAGACGCAGCCCCTGGTCCACACGACGCTAGCTACCTCTTTGATGAGTTTATCGAGATGATGGAAGCCTTTAAACAATCAAACTAAGAACGAGTAAAAGCTCGTCGGAGAATTTATTTAATGGCAACCCGAGAGTTGCCGAATAGAAAGGAGAAGATACATTGTTCGCGGAAGTGAACACGCCCTAAGAACTGTGTGAAAAAGATAAACATCGTCTTGACGCTGAAGGCGTCTGCACCGAGTTTCCTATTTTTACTGTGTTCTTTACGGGCTTTGTATCATAAACTATGCCTAAACGTACTGATATTCAAAAAATTATGGTGATTGGTTCTGGTCCGATTATTATTGGTCAGGCTGCTGAGTTTGACTATGCTGGGACCCAGGCTTGCTTGTCGTTGAAAGAGGAAGGGTATGAGGTTGTCTTGGTTAACTCAAACCCTGCCACCATCATGACGGACAAGGAGATTGCGGACAAGGTCTATATTGAACCGATTACACTTGAGTTTGTGACACGAATTCTTCGTAAGGAACGTCCAGATGCCTTGCTACCAACACTCGGTGGTCAGACAGGTCTAAACATGGCCATGGAATTATCTAAAAATGGTATCCTTGATGAGCTTGGTGTTGAGCTTCTGGGTACTAAACTATCTGCCATCGACCAAGCGGAGGACCGTGACCTCTTTAAACAATTGATGGAAGAACTCAACCAACCCATTCCAGAATCTGAAATTGTCAACACAGTCGAAGAAGCAGTTGCCTTTGCAGCGACAATTGGCTACCCAGTCATCGTTCGTCCAGCCTTTACACTTGGTGGTACTGGTGGTGGAATGTGTGCTAATGAGGAAGAATTGCGTGAAATCGCTGAAAATGGATTGAAATTGTCACCTGTGACCCAATGTTTGATTGAACGTTCGATTGCAGGTTTCAAGGAAATCGAATACGAAGTGATGCGTGACTCAGCTGACAATGCTTTGGTTGTTTGTAACATGGAAAACTTTGACCCAGTTGGGATTCACACAGGGGATTCCATCGTATTTGCCCCTGCCCAAACCATGTCAGATTATGAAAACCAAATGCTACGTGATGCGAGCTTGAGCATTATTCGCGCCCTAAAGATTGAAGGGGGATGTAACGTTCAGCTGGCTCTTGATCCACACAGCTTCAAGTACTACGTCATCGAAGTAAACCCTCGTGTATCACGTTCGTCAGCCCTTGCATCTAAGGCGACAGGTTATCCAATTGCCAAATTGGCTGCTAAGATTGCTGTCGGTTTGACCTTGGATGAAGTTATCAACCCAGTTACAGGTTCAACCTATGCCATGTTTGAGCCAGCCCTTGACTACGTGGTTGCCAAGATTCCACGTTTCCCATTTGACAAGTTTGAAAAGGGTGAGCGCCGTCTGGGTACTCAGATGAAGGCGACTGGAGAAGTCATGGCGATTGGTCGTAACATCGAAGAGTCGCTTCTTAAAGCTTGTCGTTCACTTGAAATTGGCGTTCACCACAATGAAATGACTGAACTTGCAGGCGTTTCTGATGATGCCTTGATTGAAAAAGTTGTCAAAGCCCAAGATGATCGTCTCTTCTATGTATCAGAAGCTATTCGCCGTGGTTACACACCAGAAGAAATTGCTGAATTGACTAAGATTGATATCTTCTATCTTGATAAACTCTTGCACATCTTTGAAATTGAGCAGGAGTTGGGCGCACATCCTCAGGATGTCGATGTCCTGAAAACAGCTAAACTAAATGGATTTTCAGACCGTAAGGTTGCTGAACTCTGGGAAACGACAGCTGACCAAGTTCGCCAACTTCGTTTGGAAAACAAGATTGTTCCAGTTTATAAGATGGTCGATACTTGTGCTGCAGAGTTCGACTCTGAAACGCCATATTTCTATTCAACCTATGGTTGGGAAAACGAGTCTATCAAGTCTGATAAGGAATCCGTTCTAGTTCTAGGTTCTGGTCCAATCCGTATCGGTCAAGGGGTCGAGTTTGACTACGCAACTGTTCACTCGGTTAAGGCTATTCAAGCTGCTGGTTATGAGGCTATCATCATGAACTCAAACCCAGAAACCGTTTCAACAGACTTCTCTGTATCAGATAAGCTTTACTTTGAGCCATTGACATTCGAAGACGTTATGAACGTCATTGACTTGGAACAACCAAAGGGAGTTATCGTTCAGTTCGGTGGTCAAACAGCTATCAACCTTGCGGAGCCATTGGCAAAAGCAGGTGTGCCCATCCTTGGGACACAGGTTGCTGACCTAGACCGTGCCGAAGACCGTGACCTCTTTGAGCAAGCCCTAAAAGAATTGGATATTCCACAGCCACCAGGACAAACGGCTACCAATGAAGAAGAAGCAGTTCTTGCGGCTCGCAAGATTGGTTTCCCGGTTCTTGTCCGCCCATCTTATGTACTTGGTGGACGTGCCATGGAAATCGTTGAAAACGAAGCAGACCTTCGTTCTTACATGCGAACTGCTGTTAAGGCTAGTCCAGACCACCCAGTTCTTGTTGACTCTTACATCGTTGGGCAAGAATGCGAAGTTGATGCCATTTCAGACGGACAAAATGTCCTCATCCCAGGTATCATGGAGCATATTGAACGTGCTGGTGTTCACTCAGGTGACTCAATGGCCGTTTACCCACCACAAACCTTGTCACAAAAGGTGCAAGAAACAATCGCAGACTATACTAAACGCCTAGCAATCGGTCTTAACTGCCTTGGAATGATGAACATCCAGTTTGTCATCAAGGATGAAAAAGTCTATGTTATTGAGGTCAATCCACGTGCTAGCCGTACGGTGCCATTCCTTTCTAAGGTAACCAATATCCCTATGGCTCAAGTAGCAACCAAGCTCATTCTTGATCAAAAACTTGAAGAACTTGGCTACCAAGATGGACTTTACCCTGAAAGTACTCGCGTTCATATCAAGGCACCTGTCTTCTCCTTTACCAAACTAGCTAAGGTAGACAGCTTACTTGGTCCTGAAATGAAGTCAACAGGGGAAGTTATGGGTTCTGATACGACTTTAGAAAAAGCTCTCTATAAGGCTTTTGAAGCTTCTTACTTACACTTGCCAACTTTTGGTAACGTTGTATTTACCATCGCTGATGATGCCAAAGAAGAAGCCTTGGACTTGGCTCGTCGTTTCCAAAATATTGGCTATGGAATCCTTGCGACAGAAGGGACAGCAGCCTTCTTTGCCAGTCATGGATTGCAAGCCCAACCTGTTGGTAAGATTGGTGATGACGATAAGGATATTCCAAGCTTTGTTCGTAAAGGAAGAATTCAAGCTATCATTAACACAGTTGGAACAAAACGAACTGCTGACGAAGATGGTGAGCAAATTCGCCGTTCAGCCATTGAACACGGAGTGCCACTCTTCACAGCCCTAGATACAGCTAATGCTATGCTCAAAGTATTGGAAAGTCGTAGTTTTGTTACAGAAGCGATCTAGTTGAGAAAAATTTTTCACAGTTTTAAAGGCCAGCGTCAGAAAACGCTGGTTTTTTGCAATACTGATTCTGCTTGTTTTAACTATCATGCTTTCCTTAAGAATCATTTCAAAATTTAATATAATAAGAATAAATTGGAAATAGAAAACTATTTTCAACATTTCTTTCAAAAACAATCAATAAAATAGGTAAAGACAAGATTAGGAAGTGAATATTCCGATGTCTTCTTACAAAAAGGTCTCTCTTCCATTCGAGATTTTTCCCTTAATTTATCTGACCTCTAAGAAGTCAGTGATGGGATAATTTACCAATGCTAAGTGGAATACAATCCTAGGCTACGTAGTTTCAATCATCTTGACCATTCTCAATATCAAGCTTCTTTTCGATATTTTTTAACTCCGTTTGAGATCAATTATAGTGTCAGCGTGATGGTTGACAAATAGAAAGTAGTAGTGATTGGTTCATAAAAAGAAGAAAAAAAAGAACAGTCGAAACTGTTCTTTTTATCATTATTTGAGACCGTATTTTTTGTTGAAACGATCCACGCGTCCATCTGCTTGAGTGAACTTTTGACGTCCAGTGTAGAATGGGTGTGAGTCTGATGAAATTTCCACACGGATCAATGGGTAAGTTTCGCCTTCGAACTCAACTGTTTCGTTAGAGCGTTTTGTTGAACCGCTAAGGAATTGGTAACCAGTAGTTGTGTCCATGAAGACAACTGGGCGATATTCTGGATGGATATCTTTTTTCATTTTGCAATATTTCCTTTCTGCCATGGTCTCTTTGCGAGCCATAGATTGTTACTATACTAGTCTATCAGATTCTGAAAAGTTTGGCAAGTATTTTATTAGTTTTTAAGCAAGTTTTTTAGCTTTTGATAGATGATTTCGTTTTCTTCTAGGCTATAGGAATTAGCACCGCTTGCTAGAGGGTGGCCTCCACCATCATGTTCCTTGGCAATTTCATTGATAGGATGGATTTTACTACGTAAGCGAACACGGTAGTGGCCATCAGCCTGTTCTACAAAAATTCCCCAGAGACTGACGCTGTCAATACGACCAGGCGCTCCAACAATAGCGGCAGTTTCAGCATCGGTAACATTGAATTGTTTCAAGACTTCTTGACTCAGGATAACGCGCGCTGCACCATTTTCATCCACTTCCAGATGGTCGTAGATGTAGCCTTGAAGTTTAGCAATTTTGTAGCTCATAGTGTCCATTTTTCGAGTGAGAGCTGCAAAGTCAAAGTTATGTTCTCTCAAATAAGCAGCAAGGCGGAGGGTCCGTGCAGTGGTAGAAGGGTAGAGGAAACGACCTGTATCACCAACGATTCCTGCAAAGAGTAACTCAGCAGCGCGATCTGACAAGGCCAGTTGAGTTGTTTGGGCAAATAGGGTAATCATCTCGCTAGCGCTACTTGAACTAGTATCGACCCAAGACAGGTCACCGTATACATCATCATTTGGATGGTGGTCAATCTTAATGAGAAAATCACCTTGACTATAGCGCTTATCATCGATACGAGCAGTATTAGCCGTATCACAGACGATGACAAGTGCCCCTTGGTAGACACTATCTTCAACAAGATCCATCTCCGCCATCCAGGTCAAAGTTGGTTCATTAAAACCTACGGCTTTAATAGTTTTTTCTGGGAAATGATGTTTGAGAAGAGCTTTCAATCCCACTTGACTTCCCAAGGCATCAGGGTCTGGTTTCATATGACGATGGATGATAATCGTGTCGTATTCTTTGATTTTTTCTAAAATTTGATGGCAAATTTCCATAAATAACCTCAATTCTTTCTCATTTCATTGTAGCACAAGAATTTTTATTTTTAAAATGAAAAAGATGTGATATAATGGAGAAAGATAAATTGAGGAGGACGATATGGCATTAGCAAAAATTGTATTTGCCAGTATGACCGGTAATACCGAAGAAATTGCAGATATTGTAGCAGACAAATTACGTGACTTGGGCTTGGATGTCGATGTTGATGAATGTACAACTGTTGACGCTTCAGACTTCTTGGAAGCAGACATTGCTATCGTTGCGACCTATACTTATGGTGATGGAGAATTGCCAGATGAGATGATGGACTTCTACGAAGACCTAGCTGACCTCAACTTGAATGGCAAAATCTACGGAGTGGTCGGATCAGGAGATACCTTCTACGATGAATTCTGTAAGGCTGTCGATGACTTTGACCGCGTTTTTGTAGCGACAGGAGCAGAAAAAGGTTCAGAATGTGTTAAAGTTGATCTTTCTGCCGAGGAAGAAGATATTGAACGCTTGGAACAATTCGCAGAAGAATTGGCTGCTAAAGTAGGATAAGTATAAAAGTGCGCTGATGTAATCAATCAGTGCATTTTTCTTATCGAGAGTTGGGATTTTACTAGCCTATTTGGTGGCTTTTTGATACAATAATTCAAATAAAGGAGGAGACTGTATGGATTTAGATATTATTCGTCAAGAAATTGATCAAATCGACGACCAAATCGTCAAGCTCTTAGAAGAACGAATGCACTTAGTTGAAGGGGTTGTCGCTTATAAGAAGGCTTCAGGTAAACCGATTTTAGATACCAAGAGAGAAGCAATTATTTTTGAAAAGGTTAGAAGTCGTGTAGAGGACAAGCGTTATCAGGAGACTATTGTCGCAACGTTTTCGGACATACTCAAACGTTCGCGTGATTATCAGGATCAAAACATCAAATGAAAAAAGAACAATTTTATCCGCTAGGGATTTTTCTAGCTTCCATGTTGGGTGGACTGGTTCGTTACCTGGTTTCCACTTGGTTACCAGCCAGTCCAGATTTTCCTTGGGGAACCCTTCTTGTCAACTATCTAGGCATTTTCTGCTTGGTTTATCTTGTTAAGGGTTATCTGGTTTATAAGGGGACTAGTAAGGGCTTGGTTTTAGCACTGGGGACTGGTTTTTGTGGGGGTCTGACAACTTTTTCCAGTCTCATGCTTGATGCTGTGAAACTACTGGATACAGGGCGTTATCTTAGTTTGATCATGTATTTGATTTTGAGCATTGGTGGAGGCCTATTCTTGGCATATTTTCTAGGGAGGAAGAAATGGTAATCGTCTATCTTGCAATTGCTTGTGGCTTAGGAGCGCTCGTACGGTATTTCTTTTCCCGCTATAATCAAGCATCTAAATTGCCCCTCGGAACGCTCATAGCCAATCTTCTAGGTTGTTTTTTGATTGGATTATTCTATAATCATGTGGAATCCAAGGAAGTCTATGCTATTTTAGCAACTGGCTTTTGTGGCGGTTTAACAACTTTTTCGACCTTGAATGACGAACTCCAAAGACTGTTAAGTGATAGGAAGGTTTTTTATTCTTACTTGACTTTGACCTACCTAGGTGGTTTGGTTGCGATTTTTTTAGGAATTCTGCTATAAATTTCTTTACTTTTAGGTGGAAATTTGGTAAACTGTATCTTGTGTGTAATGGACGCACAAAAATACAGTTTATCCGCTGAGGAAGATTCCTCAAGATTGACAAAGATAGGAGAATAAAATGAATCCATTAATCCAAAGCTTGACTGAAGGTCAACTTCGTACAGATATCCCATCATTCCGTCCTGGTGACACTGTTCGTGTACACGCGAAAGTTGTCGAAGGTAACCGTGAACGTATCCAGATTTTTGAAGGTGTTGTTATCGCACGTAAAGGTGCAGGCATCTCAGAAAACTACACAGTTCGTAAAATTTCTAACGGTGTAGGTGTTGAGCGTATCTTCCCAATCCACACTCCACGTGTTGAAAAAATCGAAGTTGTTCGTTACGGTAAAGTACGTCGTGCGAAATTGTACTACTTGCGTGCTCTTCAAGGTAAAGCAGCTCGTATCAAAGAAATCCGTCGTTAATTCGACTAAAAAACTCTGCTCATTCAGCAGAGTTTTTATCTAGCTCCCTTAGTTCAATGGATATAACAACTCCCTCCTAAGGAGTAGTTGCAGGTTCGATTCCTGCAGGGGGCGTTCAAGAAGCGTAAAGAAACAAAAGGAACACTGAAAAATCAGTGTTTTTTTGTTAGTTTTCGCTAGCAAACCCCTCATATCAAGCGCTTGTATGGTATAATAATGGAAAACGTTAACATTGATTTTTAAGGTAGTTCTATCATGCTGAAATACCAAATTAAAAATACTATGAATGCTCTACAAGTTTAGTTTAAAAGAGATATAAGAAAAGGGAAATACTAATGAAACCTACAAACCTAGAATGGGAAGATGTTATCCAGTTTGAAGAAGTAGAAGGTTATGGTCAGCACATATGGAGAGATGAGGACAAGTATTATTTTGTTTTAGAAGAAGGAACCGTAGTTTCTTGGTTAGTTGTCTATGAATTACCAAATGAGCTGTTTGCCTTATTAGATAGTGGGGAAAGAACACTAAGCGAAGTATCTTGGAAGATTAAGCACGATTCTTGGCCACCAACGGAAGAAGAAAAAAACGAAATAAGAAAAAATAGAGCTAGAGAAAAGCCAATTGTGCTGATATCAAACCGTAAAAATCAGTTGCTTTTTAGTAATAAAGAACTTGAAATACTTATTCCTCAAGCCGAACAACAATGGATAGAATCAATGGGGAAACTTCCAGATGATTATGTTTCGCCACTTAAGTAAAAGAGGTATAAAATGAAACCAACAAAACTAGAATGGGAAGATGTTATCCAGTTTGAAGAAATTGAAGGATACGGGAAGTCAATCTGGAAAAATGAGGACAAGTATTATTTAGTTTCAGAAGAAGGGACCGTAGCGTCTTGGTTAGTTGTCTATGAATTACCAAATGAGTTATTTGTCTTATTAGAGAGTGGAGAGAGAACGCTACTTGAAGTATCTTGTAAGGTTCAAAACGATTCTTGGCCACCGAACGTGACACAAGAAGAAGCTAATAGAAATTTCTGGAGGCAATATCCAGAAGCTTTAAGAGGAAATCCTAAAGCGCAAGGGTTATTCAAAAAGGCTGAACTGGAAAAAATGTTACCTGAAGGGGCTGAAATTCTAGCGAGTAGCGATTAAAAAGCGAAAACTAATCTTGATAACTCCAAAATGATAAATTTTGGAGAGAACAAACTAAGCCTTTTCGAAATTGGAGATAAGAGAGATTATCAAATGAAAAATTACAGAAAACTCTTGTTAGAAGCTATCCAAGCTGGCAATGTTGTAGGGATTTTGCGAGGTGAAAAAAGATATCGCATAGAGCCTCCGACCTCTGTACCAGATGCTTTTCCAACAGACATTTGCCAAGTATTAGCTGAGTATTTCTACAAGCAGAATGATATTGATAAGATTCAAGATATATTAGAAGGCAGTCTTATAGATCTATCGCAGCGTTCTGCAGTTGATTTGTATATTTCGGTTTTGTTTTTTGATGCAATCCTTTTTATGCAAGAAAAAAATATAGCTAGCTTTACAATCCGTACTTCGAGAGTTACCCAAGCAATTGCTAAAGGAATTAAAGATTATCAAGAGGAATTGAACGACAGCATCACTTTCCCAAACGGTCTTGTTAAAATAAAACCAATGAAGCAACTGGAAAGATTCAATCAAAAATATCAAAAGAATGAGCGGTTTTCCATTATTGTGAAATAGTGATGGGACTTGTGACACTCTATAGATAAACTGTTAATTGGGACAATAATATGAATAATAATTTGAATTTAGATTTGTTAAAACAAGATGTAGAAAAAGAAATCAGAGAAAAAGGCTTTGAAAATCTTTATTATGCTCTATTTGATGAGCATAGTAGTCAACTTTGGGCCATACATCTATACTATCGAGATGGGAAGTTTATGGTAAATAGTCGGGACGACCGGACCTATATAATGGGGAAAACAAGGAAGTTTGACAATTTTGAAGAGGCAAAGCTATTTTTTCTTAATTTAATGGAGTCTTTTATCGAAATGAACAGATATTTTGTACAGAATGGAGATTCACCCTACTATTCATGTAGTTTGTGGGATGAAAAAGGAGATGACTAGAAGATGAGAGACGAAGCCCAAGAACGTTTAGAACTGTTGTCAGCCATTCAAGATTTAGGATACGAAAGTTTGAGATATTCTATTTTTAACGAATATGGTCCTGGAGAATGGGAAGTGGTAATCGACTTTGACGATTCTATGCAAGTTTACAATGTCTATGCTACCGTGGATAGAGCAAGTAAGGAGGGAATTTTCAACTTTACAGACTTTTCAGAAGCAAAAGAGAAATTTTTAAAATTTTTGGGAGATACTATTTTTTTCAATCGTTATTATGTTCAGGAAGGAATGGATAAGATGTATTCTTCTCCATTATGGGACGGTTCTGAGACTCTTTCAAGAGAGATTATTGAAAACTATAAGAGAATAATTGAAAAATCCATTAGCGAAAAGAACTACCAATCTTTAGTCTATGTTTTATTTAATGAAAAAGATACTACTCCTTTCGCGATTCATCTGTTCTTTAGGGATAACCTGTTTATGGTAAATTGTAGAGATGATAGGTCTTATATTATGGGAAAAACATTTGAATTTACTAATTTTTTGGAAGCAAAAGAGAAATTTTTCAAGCTGTTAGATTTTACAGTTCGTGAAGGACGAAGAGATGTAGCAAACAGAGGAAGTTATATGTACTCCTCTCCATTGTGGGACAAGGAAGAGACTGATTAATTCTTCAGAGCTAGTAGTATAAAGATTTTAAATAGAGAAAGAAGTAAAAAATATGACTCAGAAAGAACAAGCAATTATCTACCCCTTGCCAACTGATGCGCTATTACAGGAAAGAGAAGTAGCGTGGAGGGTTAAACTGCCTGATGATTATAAGGAATTTATAAAGAATGAGAATGGATTGATTCCGTCAAAACGTTATTTTCATTTTGGGAATAATGAGAAAGTAATCGATCGATTTTTAGCTATACTAGCTATTTCAGGTGAGAAGGAAGAAGAGGCTTATGATATCGGAGTTGTGAGTACACAATTGGAAGGGCGCATTGTCTTTGATGAAGATTATGTTGGAATGCAACTAATCCCCATAGCAGCATTGTTCGGTGGTGATTTTCTTTGTCTAAACTATGTGGAGAATACTGCAAATCCGAGTATTTGTATCTGGTATCATGAAGAATCTTATGAATTAGAACCTGCTGTAGAATTTGTAGCGAACAACTTCACAGAGTTTTTAGTAATGCTACAGGATTAGCTATGTGATGGATATTAACTTAACACGAATCCGAAGAAACGAATAAAAGACTGATTAAGGTAGGAATTCTCAGATGAAAGGTTGATACAATGGTAGAATATAAAAAACATCAGCTAATAGTAAATGGTAAAGTTATAAAATCATTTAAATTTGAAATCCGAAATGTAATTGAACATGGTGATGAATTTATTGTTTTATTGGAGATTCCTATTGATAATGAGAGTGAAAAGAATAACATTTTAAGGATTGATGCGAGTGGAAATGTAGTCTGGACGATAGATAATAGTGGATACAGTAATAATAGTTATCCGTTTGAACAGATGACTTTGAGAGATGGCTGGCTTTATGTGACTGATTTTTATGCCAGAAGGTTAAAAATCGATATAAAAATGGGAAAAATAGTTGATATGGCTA
This sequence comes from Streptococcus pseudopneumoniae, assembly GCF_001072665.1. Taxonomy (GTDB): domain Bacteria; phylum Bacillota; class Bacilli; order Lactobacillales; family Streptococcaceae; genus Streptococcus; species Streptococcus pseudopneumoniae_S. Next base: position 34,553 of record NZ_JVJI01000121.1, read on the forward strand.
TATCAAAATAATAGAAGTTTGAGAATTTCAGAAATATGTGGAGGACTAATGCATGAGCGAAGTTTACTTATCTACAAGAGATAGTTTGGGTTATCAGAATGTCAAACAAGCTTTAGAGAAAATTTTTTCGATTGATCTTGATACAATTACGATTAATGAAAGGGATGATGAAAATTTTAATTTTCCGTTCATGTATAATGGTTATCATATGACAATAGGGATTTCATCAACCGATAAAAATAGGCAATTGGAAGCAGGAAAGGGTGGCTTATTTAACATTTGGTTCACTCAAACGGATGAACAGAGATTTTCAGTTACATTGTTGTCGCAGTTGATCAATGGTAAAAGTATAAAAAGAGTGTATGGTCGTGATCAAAAGTCTATCGAACGCACCTTGCAACTATTGAAAGACTTTCTAGATTCAGATAGAGCAGAAGTTTTATTAAAGAATTGACCAAATAGATATTAAAGAAATGATGTCTTTGAGGAGAATGATATTATGGAATTGAATGAAATAAACGATATGTTAGAACTCGCAAGAGAAACTAGAAAGAAAATAAGGAAAATATTTGGAGAAAGAGTGGATACGATTGCAGGTTACGATTATGCTGATGAACCCAGTCATCAAACTTTTAAATTAGACTTTAAGGTTTACGATTACTTCGCGATTGAATTTCATTATGAGAATGATCTCTGTGAGTTTTTTATTGTTTTGACTAAAGAAGTGAAGATATCAATAACGAAAGAGCCTGCTGTATATAGCCAGATAACAGATTGGGACAGCTATTTAAAAGGAATCAAGGATGAGCTCGAACTTCGGATTCCAGATAAGTTTTTAAAAGCCAAGGGATGGCTATGAGAAAAAGGAGTATTCGAATGGAAGATAATAAAATGCTTCGACTAGCAGAAGAAACGAGAGAAAAAATCAAAAGTGTATTTGGTGACCGTATAACTGAGCCGAAAATTGTGGATGTTGTTGAATATCCACAGTATAGAGGTTTTAGGCTTGAATTTATAGCGTATGATTATTTCTTTATGATGTTTAGCTATGAAGCTGATTTTTGTGGATTTACAATTTCTATTGGTGATCGTTTAGGTGCTGACTTGAACGAAAGAGACAAACCTACTTTTTATAGTGAGATTAGAGACTGGGATAAATACTTGAAAGAACTGATGATAGAAGTTGAGTCCCGCATTCCCGACAAGTTTTTAAAAGCTAAGGGATGGTATAAAAGAAGAGGTATCTTGTAATGTTTGAAAATGAAATGGATATTTTAGCGTATGAATTCTGCAATATATTGGATAGAGTTTTTACCAAGCGAATTGAAACATGGTGTATGTACGATATAGTTGATGAACCCAGTCATCAAACTTTTAAAATAGAATTTAAAGCTTATGATTACTTCGCAATTGAATTTCATTATGAAAATGACATGTGTGAGTTTTTTATTGTTTTGACAAAAGAAGTGAAGATATCAATCACTAAAGAGCCGGCTGTGTATAGCCAAATAACAGATTGGGACAGCTACTTAAAAGGGATCATGGCAGAGATTGAACTTCGAATTCCAGACAAGTTTTTGAAAGCCAAGGGATGGTTATAGTCTCAAAATCTTAGAGGAGAAAAGGAACAATGTTTAATAGAGAGCAAGAACGAGTGGAGCTTTTATCGGAGATTCAAAAACTAGGCTATGATAGTTTGAGATTTTCAATTTTCAATGACCATAATCCCTGGGAGTGGGAAACGAGAATTGAACTCAATCCTCAAACTCATAAGTATGAGGTATATTTAACAAGGGATAGGGCTGGAAAAGGAAGAGTTTTTGAGTATTCTGATTTTCCTGATGCAAAAGAAAAATTTTTGGAATTGTTAGACCATACCGTTTCAAGAAATAATTACTATATTTCCAATGGCTGGGTGCCACAATATCCTTCCCCACTATGGGATAAACCAGAAATCGATATCGAATCTTTGAAAAATATAGTGGAAAAGGAGATTAAAGAAAGAGGTCTTGAAAGCTTGTCTTATGTCTTGTTTGATGAAGATAGCAGGCAACCATGGGCAACACATTTGTTTTTTAAAGATAACAAGTTTCAAATTAACAGTAGGGATGAACGCTCATATATTGTGGGGAAAACATGGGAGTTTGATACGATGAAGGAAGCATGGGATGAATTCTTTAAGATTCTTAGTCTGACAGTTCATGCGGAACAGTTGGCAAATGAACTTGGCCTTTCACACCCCTATCCTTCACCACTATGGGACGAGGAAGGAAAATGATTTAATTTGAGACAGGATATGCGAACCTTGTAAAAGATGTGTTTAGCTTTCTAGGTCATTGAGAACTAGCTAAAGTTTGGTTAGTATAAAAGAGAAGATAAATGTGTTTTAGGGAAGAAATAATCAGTAGACATTTGGTAAAAGGCAAAGGAGATAAGAATGGAATCAATTTATGTAAGTCAAAAAGATATGTTGGAAATCTGTCAAGATGGTGACAAGTATTTCTTGCGTTATCCAACTTTTAATATTACCATGCCAGAAGTAGTTCAAGAAATCCCCAAAGAAGCAGTGGATAGCTATTTAGCAGGAGAACATGATGGTGAAGAATTAATTAATTATGCTAATTTCGGATTTTGGGAATCAAAAAAGCAATATACACAAGAAGAGTCAGACAAAATTTTTATACGAAATAATCCTGATCTAATTTTTAATGATTTATCTAATAACCAAAAAATATTTTCTCCTGAAGAATTTAATCAAATCGTCACACAAGTTATCGTTTCAAAACTGAAACCTAGCGAACTAGACTCTATTGGTGTTGTAGATAGTCATTTAGAGTTACTCCTTGTGGATCTAATTGGCTGGGAGGAAGAAATAGAAGCAGTACATCTGGAAATTCTGCAAGAAAAAATTAATAATTACATTCACTTCCTCGAAAGTAAACAGTATGTGGAACGATACGGTGATAACTTTGACCAAAAAGTCATCCATATCACATTCCAGTATTCTCCGTCTGATAACGGTTTAGCCTTTCTCGCAGCGGTTCAGAAGGTGTTACAACCTACAGATATGAGCCTGAAGGCAGAATTACCGCAGCGGTAAAGAGAGCGGAAACGCTCTCTTTTTGTGATATAATGAAAACAGATTATCAAAACTTTTATTAAACAGCTGAAAATAGGAGATAATCAGGAATTCTAATGATTATAAATAATACAGTTATCAACAAACACTTAACAAAAGAACTATTTTATAATAATTTTAAAAATTATCTTCAACAAGAAGAAAGTTCTAATATATTTATGTTAAAATCTCCCGTCAAGATTGAAGGATTAGAATTTTGGGCAGATTTTAATTTTCAAAATAATATTCTTGAATCTTTAAAGTTAAGTATTTATCAATCAAATGAGCCAATAAGTTATTCGAATATGTTTGAATATAAACTACAAGATATAAAAGGAATACAGGATAAGTGGTTAGAAAAACAATATGGTAGATATTCTGAAAAGAGTACATACTCTACTAAATTCAACACCTCTTTTGCGAAAATAATATCATATATTGATACAAAATCAGGAGAGACCAGTATTCTATTCTTGTTTAGTTAGTATTGATTATTTACAAACAGTGGAATGAGGTAGAAATAATGCAGTTAAAGCAAGAATTAATAGAGTTACTATTAAAAATAGGGGAAACAAATCTGAATCCGTCGGACTTATTTTCAGAAGAAAAACCATCTCTATTCTTACCGGAAGGACGTACTATTTACTTAGAGGGTGATCATTACTGCATTGTTGGTGTCGAACGTGGCAAAATAAATTCTGAGAAAAAATTTGATAATAAGGGAGATATTCTTTATTATCTTTTGAAATCATATGTTACTAGAATAGCATCAAAGAATGCATGGATTAATGCTAATGGAGATTTTGAACGTTATAATAGCCTTCTTCAAGTAGAACAAATTCGCTTATTTAGTATCATTGATCCTAAATATGGAGAAAGAAGAAATAAGGAAATAACCTAAACATCACCTTCATTTAAGAAGTCATAAAACTAACGGAGAAAATACAATGACAAAAGAAGAGTTACTTACTTTTTTAGAGTGTCATCGAAGTAAGCTTAAATATCATACAGTCTATCTAAACAAAAAAGCATTAAAGCAGTTCGCAATAGGGTATTTTCTGGATTCGAAATCAAATAAATTTCTGGTATATGAAGTGTCAGAGCGTCAGAGTTTGATTGAAATTGCTTCCTTTAAAAATGAAGAAGAAGCTATTGAGAAAGTTTATGAGATAGTCAAATATAGATGTCGAATATAAGCTCGGTTTCTATTAATGAGTAAAGAATATTTTGGAGAATGACATGATGACCAATTTAAAAGAAGAATTAACAGATTCGTTAACTGAATTAATAGAATTTTTATCAGAGTACAAGGAACAGCATAATGTTAAGTGTTTTATAGAGACGCTGAAAAATATGATAGCAATCATAGAGAATATAGAAAATCCTGAACTACCAATTGAATGTATAGAGCAAATTCGAAAAATGTACAAAAGTATGTTTTTCCCAAGAGATGATTTATCGGATTTTTATGTTTTTGATTCGGACGCTGCTTACATGAAAATGAGAAATGAGCAATTCTCTTTAATGCTAGAGAGAACTGGCAACTTATTAAAAGTCTAGGTAACTGATGAGAGATTTCATAAGGTTGGAAGGTATTGAAATAGGAGTGAATAATGATTGCGATTTATCGGGGTAAAAAATATAATGTTTCAAAAGGTCTTAGTAATAATGATTGGATTGTCCTGACTAGTGATACAAAAGATGGAGGGTTTAGCAATTATATAGATTCTTGGGGAGAGGAATTTGATGATTTCTTTTCTAAAAACGTCAAGATGGAAGAGCTAGACTATCTATACAGTATTCATTATGAGATTCAATATAAGGGGCAT